>JBBDMV010000067.1:0-26012 GCA_040878115.1 Balneolales bacterium | reverse complement strand
TTTATCGCTTGTGGGCGTTGATCCCTCGTTAAACGTGGACGTTTAACGGAGCGTTGTATTCTCCCGCTCCGCCAAGCGTCTGCGCTTGGCGAACTTGCACCCAATCAAGCCGGTATAAGTAATGAGCTCCTGGTAATATAAATGCTATGGTCTTTGAACGTGCATGAGTACTTTTAATTTTTTATAATTGCGCCTTCGGCATTACCATATTCGGACCAGGAACCTTCGTAAGGCCGCACGTTATCATAACCCATTAGCCTGAGCACAAAATACACGTGTGCACCGCGCACATTCGACTGACAATAAGGTATTATTTCCTTGTCAGGGGTGATACCTTTTTCGTTAAGCATATTCTGAAGTTCCGCAGCCTTTTTAAAATAGGGCACCCCTTCCGCCTGAATGCTTTCGGACCATTCAAGGTGGACGGCTCCTGGTATGCTTCCGCCCTTATTTGCTCGTACGTCTTTTCCTTCAAATTCATCGAGTGACCTTGCATCATAAAATACGACATCATCATTCCCGATATTTCCCTGAACATAAGCTATGTCGCAAATCAGACCTTCCCTGGCCTCTGAATGAAACATAGCCGGATTAACGTACGTCCTTGTGGTGCTGATCTCCCCTTCTTGATCTTTCCAGGCTGAGAAACCACCATTTAAAATTCTAACATCCTGATGTCCATATAATTCCAAAGCATAGAACAGACGTGAGGCTTGCAGGCTGTTTCCATCGTCATAGATAATGACAGTACGATCGTTGCTAATTCCATATTCACCCATGATTCTTTCGAACAGTTCCGGCGGAATCAAATAGTTATCCACGTTGTGATCCCCATCAACCAAAGCCCCAGCCCCTTTGATGCTGACCGAACCAGGGATGTGACCATTCTCGAAGCCCTCGGCGCGCATGTCCACGACGCGTAAATCGTCACGATGAATATTCTCCTGCAGCCATTGTGCATCAGCCATCAGATCGTTATTAGGGTAGGTATCGGCATCGCTTTGATCATTATCATTTGGATTACAAGCATAGATCAATACGAATAAGCCCCAAAAAGGTATGGAAGGTTTAAATTGTAACATGTTATCCTCTGGTCCTGATGAATAGTTTTCACATTCAAATTAAGAAATGAAATTGTATGGTACAAACGCTTCGTATGGTTTCCTTCATGCATCCGGAAGCTACAAATATTTGCTTGTGCTCAATGCTTCTGTCGATTGGATGCCTTTTCCTCCAACCATCCCATTTCTCATCCAGTTCTTTTCTTCCATCAAAAAAAACTTTATACTCCATCTTCTCAAATACTGACCATCATTAATTTACCTCCTGGAAATGGAAATCCTTGAAAATATAGTAAATACGCTAAACGACCTGGTCTGGAACACACCGGAAGAAATGCCACTTATCGTCATCTTCCTGCTGGGTTTCGGGATTTTCATCACGCTCAGGCTTGGTTTTATCCAGATCAGGAAATTCAAGCATGGCCTAAAAGTAGTTACCGGACAATTTACCGATCCGGACGACACGGGAGACGTAAATCATTTCCAGGCACTGAGTACAGCACTCGCCGCTACCGTTGGTATTGGTAATATTGCTGGTGTAGCTATCGCCATCCATTACGGCGGACCAGGGGCTTTGTTCTGGATGTGGGTAACAGCCATATTCGGCATGGCCATCAAATATACCGAATGTACCCTGGCCGTTCATTACAGAATTAAAAATGAAGATGGAAGCGTATCCGGCGGGCCTATGTATTATATTGATAAAGGATTGGGGCCCAATTGGAAATTACTGAGTATTGTTTTTGCCTCAAGTGCCGTAATTTGCTCGTTCTTCACCGGGAACGCCGTACAAGCCAATACGGTCGCCGATACCATGAGCAGCGCTTTTGGCATACCGGTTTTAATTACTGGCCTGGTTACGGCCAGTGTTGTTGCTGTAGTGATACTGGGTGGAATTAAACGTATCGGAATCGTAACAGCCCGGCTTGTACCGGTTATGGCAGCAATCTACATCCTGGGTGCACTGATCATTTTAATGATAAACCACACACAGGTAATCTCAACCTTTGCGCTGATTATCAGTTCAGCATTCACCCCGGAAGCCGGTGCTTTTGGTGTCGGGTCAGGTGCATTCATGGTAACCTTTGTTTGGGGCATCAAGCGAGGATTGTTCTCCAATGAAGCCGGCCAGGGTTCGGCTCCTATTGCTCACGCCGCCGCAAAGACAGATGAGCCCGTCCGGGAAGGCGTTGTTGCTTTGCTCGAACCTTTTATTGACACGCTGGTGGTCTGTACCATGACCGGACTTGTTATTATCATCACCGGTGCCTGGGAAACAAAACATAATGCCGCCCTGGTTTTAAATGATCCGGACATCAGCTATGTGATAGATGGCCCTGTTGATATAAATAATGAGACTGAAGAAGTTATTCTTGTCCAAAATGGTATTCCTCAAAATGGACAGGTTATGCGCTATCAATTCCCTGTTGATACCCTCTTTATTGACAATCAGCATCAGGGTGCTTTCAATGGCTATATTGACATCTCAAATAACAGTGGCGTAGCAGCCGGGGTTATCGCCCTGGATGAAGATGAAAATACTCATACCACACTATACGGAGGCGTGATAGAAAATGCAGCCCCCCTGACCGCAACAGCTTTTGAGATCGGGCTATCCCCATTATTCCCCGGCGGACAGTATCTTGTTACTATATGTGTGCTATTATTCGGAATTTCTACTTCTATTAGCTGGAGTTATTACGGAGATCGGTCTATCCAGTACCTCTATGGTGATAAATCCATATTTTACTACAGGATTGCCTATGTATTAATGCACTTTGCCGGTGCCATGCTTGGCCTTACGCTGATATGGAGCATTGGTGATATTATGTTAGGGATAATGACGATTCCTAACCTGATCGCACTGTTTGGCCTCTCTGGAGTTGCTTTCCAATTGACCAGGACCTATTTCAAAAAAATGGCTGACAAAGAGAGTGAAAAACTAACTGATAAAAATATTTAATAAGATAATACTGAGCGCAGTTTATACTAGCTATTGGTCACCGTGAAACTTTGGTATATCTTGCAAAAGCATATTTGTTTACAGAGGGCGCTCCCTGTAAACCAGCCAAACTAATCACCATCATAACTGATTTAAGTAATGTAACTTATTGTTCCTGGTCTTGGTGATGCCGGTGATCAAATATTTGGAACAGAGTAATAGTTTGCTTAGCCAATATTTTACTAAAAACTGCGTCTGTCTAAAGAACCCTGATTCCTTTTTGATGAAAATCCTATTACCCACACTTTTTTTATTTACGGCAACAGCATGCACAGATTTATCCAGTTATGATGAAGACCATGTTGACCAGGCCCTGACCGACTCCCTGCTGTCTGTTACAGAGAGCTGGGATATTGAGATGGAGATTATTGAAGAGGGCTTTCGTGTCGTTAATATCCAGGCTCCTTATGCTGCAACAACTCACGAAGGGGGTACAGAGACCGATATGGAAGGCCCCGTGGAAGTCATCGTCCGCGATACCCTTGGCAACCAAAAAACAAGGGTCGACTCGGACCGTGCCCTTTATATCGCGCAGGACTCCAAATTTGAGTTCCGGGGTGATGTTGTTGTTGTAACCGAAGAAGGGCGTGTGTTACGCACACAGGAATTAGACTGGTTGCAGCAGGACCGGGAAATTTTAAGTGATGACTTCGTGACCATCACCACATCAACTGACAGTATAGCCGGTTATGGATTAACGGGGCAAGACGATCTTAGTGTCTATACAATATCAAAGGTTACCGGAGAGTTTGAGTTGGATTGATCTTACCCCAGAATATGAAAAAACACAGTTCTTACTTTTACATCCTGTTATGCAGTTTCGGATTATTAACCTACTTTATAACACCAAATAATGCCGAAGGCCAGAACCAGCGTGTACGCATTATATCAGCAGACCGTCTCGAAGGTGACCGCACCGAAGACGATGGTACCATCAGAAAACTGTTGGGAAATGTAGTATTGGAAACAGACGATTTTACCATAGTCTCAGATAGTGCATATCAGTACATAGATCAAGATGAACTCAGGGCTTTCGGCAACATCCGTATCGATATGGAAAATGAAACGATCTGGTCGGATTATGCCTATTATCACTTGGGGCAGGAAGTTAGTGAATTTGAGGGAAATGTCGTCATGCAGGGTCAGGAAGCTACTTTATTTAGTGACTTTGTAGAATATAGTTTTTTGACAAAAGTAGCAATATTTCCCAACCCACTTCGCCTTGAGGATGAACAAGGCAGCCTTGTTTCGGATGAAGGCGTCTACTATAACGAACAAGACAGTGCTGTTTTTCGCGGCCATGTACAGTTAGCGGATTCCGTTCAATATATTGAAGCCGATAGCCTGTTCACAAATCGGGGAGCAGGTTATTACGAGTTATTCGGCCGTGTTTTTATGGACGATTTTGAAAACCGGGTAAGGTTATATGGTGATTATGTAGAATCCGACTCCACCGGGTACCGGATTGCCGAAGGCAACAGTCGAATGCGCAGGATTAATGAAAGTTACACGGATACTACTCACATCAATGCACACAAACTGGAGACCTGGCGCACTGACACCACCTACACGTTTACCGGATATGATAACGTTGAAATATGGGCTGAAAGCTATTCCAGCTTATCTGATTCAGCAACCTATGATGAGTACGAGGATTTATTTACATTAGGTGGAGATCCCAAAACCTGGTATGATAATATTCAGTTAACAGGCCCCCACATAGAAATTCAACTTGAAGATGATTCGGTTCGCTCCCTTCTTTCCTATCCCCGCCCCTTCTCTGTGCAGGAAGATACCATTACCGGTAGATTAAATCAGGTTATAGGTGATACCATTTATGTGGATTTCGAAAACGGCAACATTGATTATATTGACGTTACCAACGAAGCCAATCTGCTTTACCACACCAAAGACGGTGAGCATAATTCGGATGGTGCCATTGACATGACCTCTGTATTTATTACGATGGAATTTCTGGAAGGTCAGCTTGAGGATGTCAAGTCATATGAAAATATAAACGGTACGTATTTTCCTGAATCACCTGATCTGTCCGAACGCCGCCTGGATGGGTTTGTTTGGGACCCGGACCTACGCCCCCAACGTCCGCAAACCGAAATACAAAGGCGTTTGGACGAGATCCCGGAGGAAATGCCTTTTGATTTACCGAAGTTATATCTGAAATCTTTGGAATAGACAGATATTTTAAGGCGGAGCACCTTATTTATGCATTACTTTATATCTTTGGACGGCATACCTTTCTTCACGTTATTAGCAACCCAAACGTTCACGCTACCGCCTATCAGACATACTACCCCTGTTACCTGACCAATAAATCCAGCAAAATCTCCCTGCCCCCAATAAGTGACCAAATTTTGCAGGCCCACCAGAATGATCAAGATCCCGGTAAATAACAGCACATAATAAGTGATCTTTTTTTTCATGTAATCTCTTTTCTTGATTTATGACCTCATATGTTTAGCAAATCTATCGTGCTTTGAATTCTAACAAAATGATCTGATTCCACACAAAGAGCAGAAGTAAAGAAATGAAAAGTCGCTGAAGAACTTTTCATTTCTTTGGCTTTGGCTATTTTTTACCCCGTACTTTGCATGGCTGCTGCTATCCCATTGATGCTTGAGAACAGAGCATGACGAAGTTTCTCTTTTTCTTCAGGACTAGCCACTTTGAAACGTTTCAACAGTTCAATCTGAAGCAGGTTCAGCACATCCGTATAAGGATTTCGCAGGGCGATTGACTTCTGCATTACCGGGCTGTCATCAAGCAACTTTGCTTGTCCGGTGATATCAAGTATGGCCTTTTCGGCTAAATTGAATTCCTTTTCGATCAGCAGGTGATATTTGTTATTCTCTTCCCGGCTGTAATGTTTAGCGATCTCAAGGTGTGCCCGGGCCATTTCCCGCTGGGCGTTATCGAGTATTGCTTTGAAGAAATCCCATTCTTTATAAAGCCGCTGTAGCTCTTTCAGATCGCCCTCACGATTAATATGGTCAAGGGCCGCACCGATCCCGAACCACCCAGGCAGGTTGTAACGGACTTGCGTCCAGGCAAAGACCCAGGGTATTGCACGAATAGAACTAAAATCCACTTCGTTTGATGATTTCCTTGAAACCGGCCGCGATGCTATAGGCAGACGGCTTATTTGCTCGATAGGTGTTATCTCCGTGTACCATTTCCAGAGTTCTGCGTCTCCTGAAAAATCGGTATAACGCTTCATGGAGCGTTGGGAAATGGACTCCATCAGAGAATATGGCTTCTCTTTGTCCGAAAGATGCTCACTTTTATATTTCTCCGCTTCCGCTGTAGAGCTGATCATGGCATGAACGATCTGCTCCAGGTGCCTTCTTGCAATAGCAGGCAATGCGTACCGGAATGATATGACCTCCCCCTGCTCGGTCATACGGATCTTGCCGTTATGACAGGCTGGTGGTAATGCTTTCACGGCCTGGCTCGAACGGCCTCCCCCACGGCCTACGGTTCCGCCTCTCCCATGGAACAGGCGAAACTCTACGTTGTGCTTCAGGTTCACATCAGCCAAGGTCTCCTGCGCTTTGTGCAAGGCCCAGTTAGCCATCCAATAGCCGCCATCCTTGTTGCTGTCTGAATAACCAAGCATGATTTCCTGGAAGTTGTTACGCTCTTTGAGCTGTAGTTGATAAAGGGGATCGCTGTAAAGAGCGTCCATTAAAGTACCGCTTCTTTCAAGGTCGTCTATGGTCTCAAATAGTGGGACTACATCAAGGTCAAAATGAATACGGCCTTGCTCCATCCTCCAGAGTCCGGCTTCTTTGGCGAGCAATAGCACTTCCAGCAAATCACTGACCTCGTGAGTCATGCTCACGATCAGGCTGCCGATTGAACTTTTATCTTCCTCAACGGCTTTCCGAATAACTTCAAAAGTCCTCATGGTTTCATCAGACTTTTCACTGAGCTTAACATTGGAATGTATCAGTGGCCGGGGATTGGATAATTCGGCCCTTAACAGCTTCAGTTTTTCATCCTCATCCAACTTCGCGTAATTCTTAGCAACGCCGGCATTTTCCAGTAATTCGCTCACCGTTTGCTCGTAAATCAGACTGTGCTGACGAATATCCATGGCCGCTATAGAATAACCAAACGTCCGGATCTGATAGATCAAATCCTGGAGCTTACCTCTGTAAGCAAGATCGGCAAAGCCAGATTCTTCAAGACACTCCTGAATTAAAATTACATCTGCGACCAAGTCATCTGATGTATACCTTATTGAGCCTGTTATTTCACCCATCTGTTCCTTAATAAGGCGCTCTAGCTCCATAGCCAGCTTTTGCTGAATAAAGTTGATTTTTACACGATAAGGCTCATGTGCATACTGCTCGGTTTCAGAACTATTTAGCTTAAACTTGTTCTCATCAGAAGCTAAAGATCCTTTAAGCTTCTCCGGTGTTGCTATTTGTCTGGATGATATGCTGAGCTCTTTCCATAACCGGTCCAGTTCATTCTCATATAATTCAAAAGCCGCTTCTTTATGCGTTATTAAGGTAGCCCTTGTTACTTCCGGTGTAACAAATGGATTACCATCACGGTCTCCGCCAATCCAGGTACGGTATCTTAAGAAAACAGGTAATTGGGGCCGCTCGCCATAGTATTTTTCCACAGCATCGCTTAAGTCTTTATACATCCGTGGGATGGTATTCCAAATAGATGACTTAAGAAAATAGAGTCCGTTACGAACTTCATCTTCAACAGATAAACGTGATGGCCTGACATCGTCAGTTGAAAGCAAAATCCCTATCTGGTGGTACATCGTGGATATAACTTCTTCATTTTCCGAAGGGGTCAGGTCCGGCCGGTCGACCATGGCCAGTAATTTGGAAATGTATTGCTGAATATGAAGAATGCTGCGTCTACGAGCTTCGGTCGGATGGGCTGTTAATGTAGGCTGGATATCCAACTGATCAATAAGCTGCATCACATCTTCGAGGGGAGATCCTTGCTTTTTCAGATGATAAATAGCCTCTGCTATAGACTCGGCACGTGGATTATCTTCATCGGCCTGCTTTTCCCGTTCACGGTTTATCCGGGTAATCTCATCCTGTTCGGCTTTGTTGATCAGGTGGAAAAATGAGGTAAATGAACGTAATAACCAATCTATTTCAGTATCATTTAATTTTTCCGCTTCTTTGGAAACCTCGTTGCGCAAATGTTCATTACCCCGTTGATAAGCCTTCTTGCAACGCGAACGAAAAGACTCAACCAAATCGTAATGTTTATCTCCTGCCAATGCTCTTATTGAATGGCCCAATAAGGTGCCAAGAAGATTAACCTCTCTGCTTAAAGGTTCTGAGATGCCTTCTCCTTCAGCCTCTATGTTTAATCCTTTCCAGCGCTGCATAATCGTATTTTTTGTTATTAATTTTTAGTAGCCTTTAAAAATAAGCATTATTAGCCTATTGTTCTGCCTTCTTTTCCTAATACCGGACCAAAGTTCTGATTCTCCATATTAGCATTTTTCCCGGACCACCCAAAATAACCTAATTAAATCATAATCATTCAATCCATTTTTATCGACAACAATCAGGATAATAGGCCATTACATAATTTATTGCAACGCAACATATAGGGTGAAATATCAAGGGGCTATACCTCTTTTTTTTTAAATAATTTTCTTATATAAATTATTATTCTACCCAAACTCGTTATACATACATATTCAAAAAAGTATATAATAACAAGGTGTGCCTTTTCCGTTAAAGTTTAACCTTAACCTTTTGAACCAAAAGAGGAAAATTTCGCTATCAGAGACGATTATGCTTGATCGATTAATAAACAATATATTCCCGGCCATACTAATATGTCTGGTCATTACCAATGTTGCTTTGGCTACTCAAGAAAAAGGCGATCGTCCTAAAGTCGGACTGGTCCTTAGTGGCGGTGGTGCACGTGGCTTTGCCCATGTTGGGGCCATCAGCGTAATTAAAGAAGCTGGAATTCCCATTGATTACGTGACGGGAAGCAGCATGGGCAGCGTCATTGGGGCACTTTACGCTATTGGTTATACGCCCGAAGAAATGGAGGAAATCATTCATACCATAGATTGGGATAGAAACATGTCCGATTCAGGGCTGAGAAAATTCCGCCCTATAGAAGAAAAAAGATGGGATGGCAGGCACCTGTTATCCCTTCCCATCAAAGGCATTTCAGTAGAACTGCCCAATGGTTTACTAAACGGGCAAAACATCTCGGAAACCCTGTCGCGATTGACCTGGCGTGTTAATGGCACCACTAATTTCGACGAATTCCCCATCCCCTTCGCTTGTGTAGCAACCGACCTGGAAACCGGCCTGCCTCATGTTATACGAAGTGGATATTTACCCGACGCTCTACGGGCAAGCATTGCTCTTCCTACTTTGTTTACTCCAAAAGTTATCAACGGGCATACCCTCATCGACGGAGGATTGGTGATGAACGTGCCCGTTGTGCTGGCGCGTGATATGGGAGCCGATATTATAATTACCGTAGACGCTACCTCTGTACTGGACAATGCTGAAAATCTCGGCAATATTCTGGAAATCATGAACCAGACCATGCTCTTTCAAATGATTAAATCCAACAAAGAACAGCTTCAACTCAGTGATGTCATTATCAAACCAGATGTTCAGGACCATTATATTTTGAATTTTGATAATCCGGATGATGTAATAGAATATGGTCGTGAAGCTGCTCGTGCCCAGCTGAGTAACCTTAAAAAAATCGCTGACTCACTACAGGCATACGACCCGCTACAGGAACGCGGGATTATAATGGCAGAAGATTCCATCTACATCAGCGATATCGAATTCAAAGGACTTTCCAATGTTTCACTAAGGCTGGCTAAAGATCAGATGGATATTGAACCCGGAAGCCGGGTGTCTCGTTTAGACATCGAAAAAGGTATCTCGAAGTTGTATGGACTGGATTATTTCCTCACCGTAAATTACAATATCGATCACGATAACCCCGCCAATACATTGATTATAAATGTAAATGAACGTGAAATTGACAAGTTCCATTTTGGCTTCAATTATAAAAATCGCAAAGGGGCTTCACTTTACTTCAATACGACCTATCGCAACCTCATAGCCCCAAGCTCAACATTGCGCATCAGTATGGGGCTTGGTCGTGAACCCTTTATTGATGGTCAGTACTTCAATTACCTGGGGCAAAAATCTAAGTTCAGCCTTCGTTCTCAAGTGCAATATAAACAGTATTATATTGATCTTTACAACGAGGGAAGCCGGATTAGCAACGTTAAAGCGAATACCTTCAAGCTGAACTTCCTGGTTAATCCGGTCCTATCCACTAATTTTATTATTCGAGCCGGTTTTAGAGAAGAAGTTTACAGTTTATCCAGAAGTATAGGAATGGGATTGTTTCCCTCTGATTGGTCTAATACCCATCTTCCATACCTGCTGTTTGAATTGGATACACTCGATGATATGTTATTTCCCACCCGTGGGTATAAAATAACGGCACAAAGTGATCTTGCCGTTATTCCATTTGCAAGCTCCGTTAACTATATGCGTCATTCTGTTAATTGGAGCGGTTATATACCGCTCCACAAAAAAGGCTCTTTGGTCGCTAATGTTAATTTAGGACTTTCAAACTATGGGAGCATGCCGCTTTATCAACGTTTTTACCTGGGTGGATATCCAGACTTTCTGGGATATTATCCGCAAGAGTTTTCGGGTGATCAGATTAAATCTTTGCAAGTAGGATATCAGCACCATTTTGATCCCGGCATTTATATCTACGCGGCCGCCAACATCGGAAATACAGACTTTACCTGGGACAGCAATCCATTGAATGACCAATATCACACCGGCGCTGGATTGAACCTGAGAACTGACACACGCCTGGGTCCGCTGGGAATAACCTTTTCTGCAAGTAAAAGACATTCTATGTTGGTTGAATTGAATGCGGGATTCCAGTTCTAAAAAATTCGCTTCTTGCAAAGCTGAAAATACTCACAATATGCCGATATCGCTCCCCTTAAGTATCTATAAAACAATGTACAGGCTATAAATATAACCTATTTGGGCCATTCTTCAATTTTACACCATCCGAGTAGCGATATCCGCTAACATCTAAAGTACACGACATCCCTCTCAACTAGACTTGAGCACATCGAAATACAACCTTATTTAAGCTGAAATACCCGCTATTTCAGGCTCGATCAAAGCTTACCTAGCTCCATGGTTGCTCCATGTTTTCTCCATGGTAGCTCCATGTTTTTTATGGAGGAACTATGGAGAATACATGGAGTATTCTTGGAGAAGAATAAGATGTGGCCTTAGCAAGGTTTTTCTTCATAGAATGTTGATCAACACAGTATATCAATAACAGATTTTTGTTCGCATTATACTATTGTTATTTAAGTGTTTACTTACAAATAATATCATTACCGCTCAGTCAAGCGTCTGCGCTTGACGAGCTTGCACCCTTTCGCGCTGGAGAAATAATGATCTCCTGGTAATATGAATGCTATGGTCTTTGAACGTTCATGGGTGAGTAGAACTTCATAGGCCTTGATCCTTCGTTAAACGTGGACGTTTAACGGAGCGTTTGTATTTTCCCGCTCCTTGCAAATTCAGGCAAAAGAGTTATTTTAGTAAACCTTGATACAGAACATACCGACCCCCCTTTCAAACACATCCCCCATTGCCGTCAACCGCCGAATACATTACGAAATTAACCCTTAAGGAAAATTAAATTCGCCTGTATAGTTTATACCATCCTTGCCGGATTTATTTCTTCACGACCTAAATTAAATTTACATGCGTTATACGTTGCATATTACTTGCCTTATTTTTGCAATGACCTCCTGCATTGGCCAGGATGTTGAAAATGGTGATCATTTAATAGCAGAGGTCCAGGGTAAAAAGCTAACACTGAATGAGGTCCGTGATAACATACCCGCAAATATCTATGAACGAGACAGCGTCGCGACCATTCAGAAATACAGAAAAAACTGGATTAATCGTCAGCTTATGTTACAGGAGGGAAAACGTTTAGAACTGGACAAAAAACCTGGTGTCCTTGAAAAGTTGCAGAAGGCTGAAGAAGAAGTCCTTACCACCGCTTTGATCGATCTTGTACAGAAAGAGATAAGGGAAGAAGGTATTACATACGAGGAAGCTCAAAATTACTACGAGAATTACAGGGACCAATTTACCCTGAAAGAAGAACATGTGCGTTACCGGCATCTAATTGCGGAAAGCATGAGTGCCGCTCAGAACGCTAAAAATGCATTGCAGCGTGGCATTTCCTGGGAAGAAGTTGCCCGGCGCTATTCAGTAGATCCGGAAGAAGCCATACAAAACTCAACCCAGTTTTATCCTACTTCCACGGCTGCTATCGATTATGGCTCCATGAACCCGTACCTTCAGATAATAGGAATTACTGAAATATCACCGATCAGTGAAGAAAATGGTAATTTTCATTTTGTTCAGTTACGTGAAGAGCGAAGAGAAGGTGAGCACCCTGACCTTGAATGGGTGTTAGACCAAATAAAAAAATGGCTTTTAGTGGAAAAACAAAGGCGCAATATCAAGGCTTATGAAAGGAATTTGTATTTAAAAGCAGAATCAAACAATGAAATCAAGCTCTATGACGTACATAACCTTGAGAAAGCTAAAGAAATACAATCAAATTTAGAATCAGACACGATCACATCATATTAAAAATTAATGCATAGAAAAGGAAAAATCCTCGCTCTTTCAATATTTATTCTGCTATTTAACCTCAGTGCCCAAGCCCAATCCAGCGAAGTTGTTGATCAGATTGTTGCCGTTGTAAATGATCATGTTATACTTAAGTCTGAAGTAGATCAGCGTGTGTATGAATATATGCAGGGAACGGAATCCGATGTATTTGAAGAAGAACTTTGGTATCAGGTCCTGGAATCTCTTGTCGATAATTACGTTCTTGTCGAAAAGGCCCGAATTGATTCGGTAGTAGTTGGTGATGAAGAAGTAAATCGGCAACTGGACCAGAGGATAAATCAATTGGTTCAACGCGCCGGAGGAGAAGAAGAGCTTGAACAAAGCTTTGGTAGCACTATACTGGAAATAAAGGCTGAATACCGAAATATATTTCGCCAGGATATGCTCGTTGAACGGACCCGCCAACAAAAAGTAGCAGAAATTAATATTACACGTCCGGAGGTAAATGAGTTCTTCAACAACATACCTCAGGACTCTATACCTCTTATTCCCGAATCAGTCGCCCTCTCACAAATTGTGATTACTCCTCCGCCGAAAGAGGATGCCATAAATGATTCCTATAATATAGCCGTTCAACTTCGTGATTCAATTCTGAACGATGGAAAAGACATAGAGGAATTAGCACGCCGGCATAGTGACGGGCCCACAGCCTCAAGCGGTGGACGTTTGCCGATGGTCCCTACCAATGATCTGATTACTGAATATGCTGCTGCAGCCTCAGCGCTTGATCCCGGTGAAATCTCTGAGGTTGTAGAGACCAGCCAGGGTTATCACATCATTCGTTTAAATGAGCGGTCCGGTGATAATATTTCAACTAATCATATTCTTATTGAAGTCAATGAAGATGAGCTTGACGAAGAATATGCGATCAACAAGCTTGAAGCCTTGCGGGATAGTGTTGCCAATCACGGGGAATCTTTTAGTGAATTGGCACGCGAGCATTCCGAAGATAGCAACACGGCACCGTCCGGCGGCATACTTATCGACCCACAAACCGGACAACGTCAAATTGAAATAAACAAACTCGATGCCGCACTCTCACAAATAGCACGTGAACTAGGGGATGAAGGAGAAGGTGCCATTTCCGAGCCCAACGCGTTCACTCCTAATCAGGCTTCCGGGGTAGCTTACCGAATTGTAATGCTGAGAGAATACATCCCCCAGCACCAGGCTAGTCTGGAAACAGATTATCAGCTCATTGAGAGTTATGCTCTTCAGCAAAAGCAGCAATTGGAACTGATGAAGTGGATGAAAGAGATCCGGGACGATGTGTACGTAGAATATCGCATTCCAGTACCTGATATTGACCCTATACAGGAAGCTTCTTCTGTGGATAATCCAGATCCATCACCCGTTCAACCGGAAGAAACTTTTAATTGATGATGAAAGATCTTTCTGAAGATCCAACTAAAGCAGCTGAGGCATTTGCTCAGTCATTTAAGGATTTGAGAAATGAGATCAGCAAGGTTGTTGTTGGGCAGGATGAAATCGTAGAACAGTTGCTCGTCAGCCTGTTCTCTCGTGGGCATTGCTTGCTTATCGGGGTTCCGGGCCTGGCTAAGACCCTTTTGATCAGCACGCTCGCCCGTACGCTTAATTTGTCGTTCAACCGTATACAATTCACCCCGGATTTAATGCCCGGTGATATCAGCGGAACTGATGTGATCGAGGAAGATTACGAGACCGGGCGCAAGAAGTTTAAATTTATTAAAGGCCCTCTTTTCGCCAATATCATTTTAGCGGATGAAATAAACCGTACACCTCCCAAAACCCAGGCTGCCCTTCTTGAGGCCATGCAGGAATACCATATTACTGCAGGTGGGACAACCTATAACCTTGACGAGCCCTTCTTTGTCCTGGCTACACAAAACCCGATCGAGCAGGAAGGCACCTATCCTCTGCCCGAGGCACAGCTTGACCGGTTCATGTTCAACCTGTGGCTGGATTATCCGTCCTTTGATGAAGAACTGGACATCGTTAGCCGTACAACAGCTGGCGATGGTGTAGACATTAATGCCATACTTGACGCCGGGCAGATCGTAGAATACCAAAAGTTGGTAAGAGAAGTGCCGGTTCCGGAAAGCGTGCTCCATTATGCTGTTAAGATAGTAAGTATGACCAGGCCTAACAATGGACATTCACCCGATTTTATCCATAAATACATGAGCTGGGGAGCCGGGCCCCGAGCGTCACAATACCTGATTTTGGGTGGGAAAACCCGTGCTTTATCAAGAGGCCGGTTCAACGTAACCGAAGAAGACATTGAAGCCCTTGCTATCCCAGTGCTACGGCATCGAATCGTAAATAATTATGCTGCCGAAGCCGATGGGATTTCTACAGTCGACTTGATCAAGCGGCTTATTTGATCTAGGGCCAGGAAGGTTTACGTAATCTGGATTTCTCTACAGCATCGAGGTTCCAATACAAGTCTCGGATTGCATTTGTATTTACACTTTAATGTGTTATTTATATACATCATAAATCCTTTTTAAAAGCAACGCAATAGTTAAACTTTTGAATTTTGTGTTTGAAGGCTTCAGTGCCACATATAATATTTTTTTTCTAATTGCTCTGACAGCTTTCTTGTTTGGTTTATCTTACTGGACCTACAGAAATGTCAGCGGTTTGTCTAAACCTGTCCGCGCAGGACTCATATCTCTGCGTGCCCTGGTATTTCTAATACTCATTTTGCTGCTCCTGGGTCCCACATTTATTCTTGAGCAGGAGAACTTGAATAAACCTGAGATAGCCGTTTTGCTCGATAACAGTCAAAGTGCCATTATTGAAAAAGGAGAATATGCCGGAGAATCCGATTATCAAAAAGCTATCGAAGAACTCAGTTTGCATGACACCAGCGCTATCCGGTTCAAAACCTTCGCTTTTGACGGTGACTTTTACTCTACCCAACTCGACAGCCTGAGATTTGACGGTACAGAGACTGATATCAATAAGGCCCTGATGACCTTCAGAGAGCAAAAAGCAGATGAACAGGCGGTAATACTGGTTAGCGACGGTATTTATAACAAAGGCCGTGATCCCTCGTATACGGCGGGGCGTTATTCCCTGCCTGTTTTCACACTCGCCGTTGGCGATACCTCTCGTCTTAATGATATCGTTGTACAAACTGTTACCCGTAACCGTTCCGGATATAAAAACACGGTCTCACCGGTAACGGCTTCAATACTTAACGATAACTTCCCTGATACCGATATCACTGTTCAACTGCGTCGCGATGGTGACGTGATCGATGAGCAGGTATTTCAAAGCGACGAGCAAAGGTCCGTTTATGAGGCCCGTTTTGAGCTGGAACTGGAAGATGCCGGATTGCAACAATACGAAATACATGTTCCCGAAGTTGAAGGAGAATGGACGACAGAAAATAACCAGGAAATATTCAGCATCGATGTTTTGGATGACAAAATCCGCATCATGCATATGGCCTTTGAAATCCACCCTGACGTAAAGGCCCTGCGCTCAATTTTACGCGAAGACCAGAGCATAGAACTTGAAAACAGGACCTGGATCTCCGGTGAGCGGTTTGTCGAAGGACCCTTTCCACAGGACCCGGATACGCTTGATTTGATCATCCTGCAAGGTTTTCCATCGCAGGACATCCCCAATGGTTTACTAGGGCAGATCACAGATTTCACTCAGGGCAAACCGGTAGTTTTACTATCGGGTCCTTCTGTTGATTTTAATTTATTCACCTCACTTTACGGTGATCTTTTACTGGTAAGGGCAGAATCAAATCCTGATAAAAGAGATATTCGTCCCATTGTGAATCCCGAGCACCAGGACCATCCGGTATTAGAATTGCCTGCTGCCAATTTGGAACGTGCCCCTCCCCTATATGCGCCGATTCAAGATCTTTCTTCTACTACCGGTAGCAACATTTTATTAAAAGCCAATTATCAGGGTTCTGAACTTGATATACCCATTTTATCAACTCTTACAATAGGGAATTATCGTTCTACTTTGCTAAACGCTCATGGGTTTTATCGCTGGTATCTCAGCCCAGACGATCAAGTAAGGAACTATACCGTTGAACTGATTAATAACATCATTAAATGGACTTCATCATCACCCGACAGCCGTTTGCTTGATATCTCCCCGGCAAAAGATATGTTCGAAGAAACGGAAGATGTGGTCCTGGATGCCTTCCTGCGAAATGAATCCGGTCAGGAAGAGGATGACGCTGTTATTGAAGTTGAATTAGACGGTGATGGTTTATCAGAAAGATTTTATACCATGTCTAATCAGGGGCTCGGTCAGTACACGCTTCAAATGGGCAATTTGCCTGGAGGATTGTACCAATTTAATGCTTCAGCAAAAAAAGGAGATACTATAATTGAGGAAAGGAGCGGAGAATTCTCGGTAGGAAGCACAAACCTTGAGTACGTAAACACGGTTCGTAATGATGACTTTCTTTCATCCATTTCAGAGCAAACTGGAGGAGCCTTTTTCCTTTTTAATGAGGCCGGGGACCTCAAAGAAAGAATTCGGCAGGAGGGGTTCTTTGAACCCCAGTCCCAAATTACCACACAGGAAGTCCTCGCTTATCAAAACCCTATCTGGTTTCTATTTGTACTGCTCCTGCTTTCTGCAGAATGGATTATCCGTAAAGTTGTGGCTTTGCCATGATATTTTGAGGCTACAGCCGCCTATACACTAAGCAACACAAATATTTCCTGCACAGTTTAAGCCTCTTCGAGCTCTGCCGTTTCCTTCATTACCCGCTCCTGTATTTCGCGAGGCACCGGTGTATAGCTATCGAAGCTTCGGGTATGAGTCCCGCGGCCCTGTGTTTTTGATTTCAACTGAGTCGCATAACGGTACAATTCAGCAAGCGGTACAAGTGCCGATACCGTTTGAAAAGATCCTTCCGAATCCATGCCCAGTATTTGACCGCGTCGGGTGGCCAGGTCGCTCATTACATCACCCATAAATTCGCCGGGAACAGTGATCTCAATCTTATAAGTCGGTTCAAGTAACTGAGGAGCAGCATCCAAAAATCCTTTTTTGAATGCCATCATACCCGCCGTTTTAAAGGCCGCTTCATTGGAATCCACTGCGTGCATGGAACCATCATAAACAGACACCCGGATGTCACGTGCCCGGGAACCGGAAAGCGGGCCATTTTCCATTTTATCCATTATACCTTTAAATATTGCCGGCATGAACCGGTTATCAATCACCCCGCCCACAATGCAATTCCGGAAAATAAACTTGCCGCCCCAGGGAAGGTCTATTTCATCCACCTTCCGAACGTTTAGATCACCGTACTCCGGCATATCATCCATGATAGGCTCAACCAGCATATGAACCTCAGCATACTGACCGGCACCTCCGCTTTGTTTTTTATGCTTGTGATGACTGCGAACAGCTTCAGTAATAGTCTCACGATAAGGAATGCCCGGTTGGTAAAATTCTACGTCCACTTTAAACCTGCTTTGAAGACGATGTTTCGCCATGGCAAGGTGTTCCTCACCCTGGCCGCTGATTATAATTTGCTTCAGTTCCTGGCTGTGCTCAATTTTCAGGGAGGGGTCTTCCCTTTGGACCTGGTTCAATGCAGACCCCATTCTTTCTTCATTACCTGGGTCCCGTGACCGTATAGCAGCACGTACAGTGGGCTCAGGATATTCTACCGGCTCGATAAACTGATCATAACCTTTTTCGTGAAGGGTGTCATTTACATTGGCATCCTTTAACTTAACCACGGCACCAATGTCACCTGCTTTTACTTCAGGCATTTCAACCCTCTTATGGCCTTGTGATAAAAATAAGCTCCCGATCCGGTTTATTCCTCCAGTGCTGTGGTTAATTAAATCCATTCCCGGTTTCATACTTCCGGTAATGGCTTTAAAATACATTAAATCGCCCACATGCTCTTCCGATACGGTTTTGAACAAATAGGCTGCTGTTCGATCATTGGGATCAACTACCAGGCCATTGCCATCAGCCTGGTTAGCTTCTATTGGAGATGGGGCAACATTATCAATAAAGCCCATGATGCGTCCGGTGCCCATATTTCGTTCTGCCGAAGCACAGAAAAGCGGGGTGAACTCACCGCTGGTCATAGCATTTGTCATGCCCCTTTGCATTTCATTTTCACCCAAAGTTCCCTTTTCAAAATATATATCCATCAGGACCTCGTCGTTTTCAGCGATGGCTTCAATTAATTGGTTGTGAAGCAACTCAGCTTGCGCTTTGTGGGAATCAGGAATGGGGAGTTTATCAGGCTTGCCTCCGCCTTTCGGAAATTCATACATCGTCATTTTCAGAACATCAATGATGGCGTTAAAACCTTCTCCTTCGTTATAGGGATACTGGACGGGCACTACCGGACGGCCAAAAAGTTCTTTAGCGAGGTCCAATGTTCTTTGAAAATCCGCATTGGGATGATCGATCTTGTTTATCACAAAAAAGGAAGGGGTTTTATATTTCTGGGTATACCTCCACAGCATCTCTGTACCGACTTCAACGCCATGTTCTGCATCCAGAACAAAAATCGCTGTATCGGCCACCTTGAGAGCTCCAAGGACCTCGCCCACATAATCGGCAGTTCCAGGCGTGTCGATCAGGTTGATCTTGTGTCCTCTCCATTCCAGGTTCATAAAAGAAGAATAAACCGATTTTTGTTTTTCCTTTTCAACACGGTGGTAATCAGATACCGTATTTCCTTCCTCGATGGTCCCTCTGCGCGGTATAACTTTAGATTCAAACAACATCGTTTCTGAAAGGCTGGTTTTACCGGAACCAGAATGACCTAGCAGAACGATATTCCTTACTTTAGACGGATGATACACATTCATACGCGACTCCTTTTTTTTGGGCAGGCAAAAATAGTATGGAGTTTAATTTGTAAAATCCGTATGAGAAAGAAAAGAAAAAAAACGAGCTTCAGCTTTTCAACTATATATCATCAGCATTGCTTGATGTCTTTTCTTCTTCTTAATCTTTATTATGGCTATTTTTAAGGTAATAATTACCATTTTACAACATGTTTACCCCAGGTTGGCTACCCATGACATTAAACATTAGTATTACTTAACACCCTCCCCTATGTACTTCGTATTTGATATAGAATCTGTACCTGATTTTGATTTGCTTCGTGATCTTTTAGATAACTCCGATCCCGACGATGATAAGATCCTTGAAATTGCTTGTGAAGAGTTCGCTAAAAACAGGGGGGGATTTCTCCCTCCCATGTATCACAGGCTTGTTTCATGGGTCGGGCTATGGATTGACGATCTGGGCAACCCCAAACAAAAAGTAGCCTGGACAGGAACTGATGAAAAACAAGGCTTGATAGATCTGAGCAACACTCTTAACACTTATAAAGACTTTGGGTTAATTCATCATAACGGGCGGGGCTTTGATTTGCCTCTGGTAACCTACCGGGCCATGAAGCACGGCCTGCAGCTTCCGTTGAGACTAAACAATCATGACATCAAGTATCGCTTTAGTAAAGTAAATATTGATCTAATTGACCAGTTCAGCAATTTCGGTGCAAGTTCATGGCCAAAATTGAAACATATCGGCATCCTGATCGGAATACCTTTTAAGAAAACCGGCGAAGGCAATCAGGTACTGTCTATGTTCCGCGACAATGAGCTTGATAAGATTGAACGTTACTGCTATGAGGATGTAGTCGCTACTTACCTGGTATGGCTCCACTTAAAATACACCGTGGGTGATATGAATAAAGATAATTTTGACAACCTGCGCGAGCGGGCCATGCAAAAGCTTACAGAGATCCAGGAAGCCATTAATTAGAGCTCTGAACGCAAAGTTGTCAAATCTTCTCGTTGCTTGAAGAATGTTATTTTTATTCGAATCACTGGCTAGCCAGATTTGACAACTTTTGGATACCATTTCGACTTTTAAATTCAATCACCTCCAATTACCGTACCATCTTTAATAATACCACCCTTGATCACGATTACAACCCCATCAACGATGGAATAGTTTTCATTTACCTCATTTTCTAAATGATCACCGCCAGTAATCCTAACGTCATTGCCAATCCGGCTGTTTTTATCAACAATAGCCTTCTGGATATGACATCGGCGGCCAATTCCAATAGGTGGTATATCATGCTTTGAAATCAATTCATCCATGGAGGCGTAAATATCATTACCCATTATAATGGACTCCTGAATGGTGGTTTCTGGGCCAATACGGGACCGAATCCCTATAATAGATCGAAATATATGGTCGGCTTCGATTATGGAACCTTCGGCAACTACGGCACGGTCAAGCCGGGTTCCCGAAATCTTGGAGCCCGGAAGCAGACGGGCACGGGTAAATATCATTTTATCTTTGGCATAAAGATCAAACTTCGGAAGCTCGTCCGTTAAGGCTAGATTAGCTTCAAAGAAGGATTTGATAGTACCAATGTCCGTCCAATAGCCGGTATAGTTATAGCTACTTACTTTTAGAGAAGAGTCAATGGCTTTGGGGATAATCTCTTTGCCAAAATCTTTCGCCTCCGGATGATCTTCGAATAATTGATAGAGAACTTCTTTATTAAAAACATAAATACCCATAGAAGCCAGATATTCTCTTCCCTCATTTCTCAGGTCATCGGAGACCTCAGACTTCCAATCAGCAAGTACATCTTTACCTGGTTTTTCGATAAATGAACGAATGATGCCATCGGCATCATTTTTCATAATCCCGAAATCCGTAGCCTCATCAGCAGCTACGGGTATAGTCGCAACGGTCAGGCCTGAACCATTTTGCTCATGCTCTTTCATCAGTTTGGTAAAATCCATTTGATACAGCTGATCGCCAGACAAAATCATGACATAATCACAAGGTTCGTCTTCCATATGATGAAAGGTTTGCCTGACGGCGTCAGCCGTTCCCTGGAACCAGTGTTGAGAATAAGGAGTTTGTTCAGCGGCCAGCACATCCACAAAACCGCTACTGAACAAATCAAACTGATACGTATTCTTGATATGCCGGTTAAGCGAAGCCGAATTATACTGGGTCAGCACAAAAATACGCTTAATATCTGAGTGCATACAATTTGAAATAGGAATATCAACCAAACGATACTTTCCTCCAATGGGCACGGCGGGTTTTGACCGTTTACTGGTTAAAGGTTCAAGTCGTGTGCCTCTGCCGCCTCCGAGAATAACAGCTATGGTTGATTCCATCATATTATTTTCCTTTTTGCATTAGTTCAAGATACATCAGCTTATAACGTGCAGCTGACTTTCGCCATGAAAAATCCAGGGATAAAACTTTGCTCTGCAAGCTGTGCAAAAGCGTCTTATCATAATATACTTTTAGAGCTCTTATCAAAGCATCATAGGAATCTTCAAGATTAAAATTATCGAAAAGAATGCCGTAGCCGCTTTTTTTTTCGAGATCAACAACCGTATCATACAAGCCGCCTACACTGCGTACAATAGGCAACGTTCCATACCGCATGGCATACATTTGATTTAATCCGCAAGGCTCAAATCGTGATGGCATGATGATGAAATCCGATCCCGCATAAATCAAATGGGCCAGCTCTTCGTTATACTCAAGGGATGCATCAAAATAACCTACGTACTGGCTTCTCATATGGGTAAAACGATCATGCAGTTCAGGCTCTCCGGTACCTAAAATAACGAAACCTGCTTTATTCCCCATATCAATAAACTTCCCTATAAGATCGGGCAGCAAATCCGCCCCTTTTTGTGATGTGAGCCTGCCGATAAATGAGATTATCGGCAACTCCGGGCTTATCGAAAACCTTTCACACAAAGCCTGCTTATTGGCCAACTTGCCCTGAACAACATTTTTCTTTTGAAATTTCTTTTTAATCAAAGAATCGGTTCCTGGATTCCAGACCTTTAAATCAATACCATTGACAATTCCTGTAGACTTGTCAACGACCTGTTCAAAGATCGGCTCCAGGCCGAGGCTATCTTCTCGGAGCTCCTTTAGATAGGTCTTTGAAACGGTACTCACACGATCGCAGCTCCGCACTCCACAGGCCAAAGCATTGATCTGCCCATTCCAATACAGCAGGCTTTCACTTTCTGTATTGATCTTTGGCAGAAGAGACCTTTTGCTAGTATCATACCAACCCTGATATTGGCCATTGTGTATAGTCAGCAACGATGGGATATTCCTGAATTCGTGATAAACCGGAGAAGCTTTCATCATTAAAGGTGTAAAAGCCGTGTGATGATCGTGGCAATGAATAAGGTCCGGTTTCTCCTTTTTGGACTTCAACCAATCCAGCACGGCTATTTGAAAAGAGACATATCGCTCCATTTCATCAGGATAAGAACGCCCCGTATATACATCCGCGTAAACTCCCGGACGATCAAGCAACCCCTCTATATCAACTACAAATACAGGAAAACCCAGAGAGTCGTCCTCTTCCCGCTGGAGACGGTAAGCTATCCGCTCATGGCCCAACCGGATATAACCTTCATGTTCTGTCCTGAATTCATGACTGGTTATCCATGATGTTCGGTACTTTGGCAGAATTACCCTGCAATCGACATCCTGCTTTTTCATGTACCCGGGCAATGCTCCGACAACATCTCCCAAACCACCAACTTTAGCAACCGGGTAACACTCTGCACTAACGTGAAGTACCTGCATATTTTCCTGTTAAGATAAATAAGTCAAGGTATCCATTTTAAACAAAACTGGAAAGCCTCAGTTTTATGCCATTGCCCGACCACAACATCAGAGAGGGAAAATACATGGCTTTTTTATATATTTCGGGTATTGCAAAATATTCAATCTTTTGTAATGGTAAGCTTAGTTGTTATTATGTTTTTCATTCATGATATAAAACCATATTAACTCCGTATGTCTATCCTCAGTTTAAAAAACGTCAGCAAACGCTTTGGGAAAACTTTTGCCGTAGATCACGCCGACTTCGAAGTCCCAAAAGGTCAGATTTACGGGATATTAGGACCAAACGGTGCCGGCAAGACGACGACGCTTCGTATGGTCAATAATATTATGATACCGGACGAAGGGACCATTCAAATCATGGGCCAGCCCGTATCGCAGGCTACGCAAAAGATGGTGGGTTATTTACCTGAAGAACGCGGCCTGTATAAAAAGATGAAAGTCTATGAACAGCTTTTGTACCTGACCCGGCTTAAAGGACTCTCCGCTGCCGATTCGAAGAAGTCCCTGGATTACTGGCTTGACCGGTTTGAGGCGGCAACATGGAGCAAGAAACAGATTGGCGAACTTTCAAAAGGCATGCAGCAAAAAATCCAGTTCATAGCCACCATTGCCCATGACCCCGATATCTGTATCTTTGACGAACCCTTCAGCGGACTGGACCCCATCAATAGCGAACTACTCAAGAAGATCATCCTGGAACTGCGTGATAATGGAAAAAGCATTATCTTCGCCACCCACCGGATGGAGCAAGTCGAGCAAATGTGCGATCACATATGCCTTTTCAATCACGGCAAAGTCGTGTTAGAGGGCAAGCTCGACGAGATCAAACGGTCATTCGGGCGCAACACCGTCCAGCTAAACTTTTCAGGTAACAGCTCATTTCTCGACGAATTCGATGATGTGCGGATCAACAACCGCTCGTCCAACTTTGCCGAAATACGTTTATTGAATGGCAAAAGCGAACAAGATATCCTTCGTGAAGCTATACGCCATGTCGAGGTCCAGAAGTTCGATTTCATCCAACCCACCCTTAACGAGATATTCATCACAACAGTAGGCGAAGCAAACCTGTCCAAAGACCAAATCCTGACTTAAAAGGCAAACCAAACCCAGCCGTCTATCTTAACATGACCGATCAAGCATGAATTTTAACAAGCTCAAAATCATCATCCAGCGTGAGTACCTGACCCGCGTACGCACCAAAACCTTCATCATTACCACCATACTGGCCCCCGTCATCATGACGGCTATCCTTGTTGTCCCTATATTACTAATGTCCTTTAGCTCAGATCGTGAACGCACCTTCCCTGTACATGATGAAACAGGGGTGATTTACGAAAGAATGGCGGAATTAAACCCAAACCTTTACGAAGCAACGAAAGGGATGGATTCCGAGGAACTTCGCACCCAAGTGGTCCAGGGAAATTTAGAAGGTTATGTCTTCATCCCCGAAGGCATTTTGGACGATAACATCGCCCCTGATTTTTTTCATGATGGCAGTGTGGGTTTTAGCATAACCAACAATGTGAGGAACGACATCATGAACTCAATCCGTGATGAAAGGCTGGAAAGGGCCAATGCCGATCCTGAAGTCAAAGCCATCATGGCACAAAGGATCGATTTAAATACCCGGACATTAAGCAGCTCAGGGACTGAAGAGCAGGATTCCGGCATATTGTTTGGGATAGGCTATTTCATGGCTTTTGCCATTTATTTTGCCCTGTTTACCTACGGCGGCATGGTGATGCGTGGGGTTATCGAGGAGAAAACCAGCCGGGTAGTTGAGGTCATGGCATCCTGCGTCAAACCCTTTGAGCTGCTGTTGGGCAAAGTGCTCGGCATAGGAGCGGTAGGCCTGACCCAGTTTATGATATGGATAACCACAGGTGCCGCGTTACTTGCATTAGCTGCTCCCATCATGTCGTTATTGGGTGGCATGGCCTCACCTGCCGATATCGGCATGGGCACAACAGATGCTGGTGACCTGCCCTTTACCATACCTACCATAGGAGTTTCATTATGGGTGGGCTTTATTACGTTCTTCCTGTTAGGCTACCTGATCTACAGCTCCATCTTCGCGGCCATTGGCTCTGCGGTTGATTCCGAAACCGACACCCAGCAACTTATGATGCCCGTTATTTTCCTGCTTATCATCCCGATCATGCTCCTCGGCGGAGTTGCCAGCGACCCGGCCTCCAATTTCGCGATCATCACCTCATTATTCCCATTTTTCTCCCCTATTTTAATGCCCGTCCGAATGGCCGTCATTGATTTACCCCTTTGGCAACTCTTCGCGAGCCTGCTATTCAGCACCCTCACCTTTCTGCTGATCATCTGGCTAAGCGCGCGGATCTACCGCGTCGGCATCCTGATGTACGGCAAAAAGGCATCCCTGCGTGAAATGGTACGCTGGGTAAGGTATGGATGAAGAAATTGGTACCACAAGCCAAAAAGCAGGTCCCTGTGTGATGCACCGGGCAAGCTTATGAGATTTGATGGTGTTTATGAGAGTGTTCAGGGTTCATGCATTCT
>JBBDMV010000066.1:2425-26043 GCA_040878115.1 Balneolales bacterium | reverse complement strand
GGGCTGCTTTTACCTTCATACCTTGTAAACGGTAAAATGACGGAATACGACCTTGTGGTATATGGAGCCACATCAGGTGGCATTATTGCTGCAGTAACGACCGCTCGCAAAGGCCGGTCAGTCATCATTGTTGAGCCTTCCAATCATCTGGGAGGGTTAACAACGGGAGGTTTAGGCCGTACGGATATCGGGATAGAAGGCACCATTGGGGGAATGTCATTGGAGTTCTACAGTCAGGTACGCGAATATTACCGTGCTGAAAAGCCATGGGTTTATGAAAGCCGGAATGAGTACATGGAAAAGGCGGGACCTTTGTTCCCTGCCGATAGTGACGGCATGTTTGGCTTTGAACCTGGTGCGGCAAAGAAGGTTTATCAAAAGATGCTGCAAGAAGCCGGTGTCCCTGTTGTTATGAACGATCGCATGGTATTGGGCTCACGAGGGGTCGAAAAAAGGGAAAACAGGATTACAGCTATTGAGACAGAGGCAGGGAACGTGTATAAGGGGCGGGTTTTTATTGATGCTACGTACGAAGGAGATTTGCTGGCGATGGCAGGGGTGTCTTACCATGTGGGGCGTGAAGCGAACGCCCAGTATGATGAGACGTTGAATGGGATCCAGAAAGTACAGACAAGAAATCATATTTTACCGGGATTTGTGGATCCATACATTGAACCAGGAAACCCGAATAGCGGAATTCTACCCGAACTGCATGATGAAAATCCGGGTGTGGATGGAGAAGGAGATCACCGGGTGCAAGCGTATTGCTATCGTATGTGCCTTACGGATGTTGCTGAGAACCAGGTTCCCTTTGAAAAACCGGAGGGGTATGATGAACTTCAGTATGAGTTATTGTTCCGTAATTATGAGGCCGGAGAAAACAGGGTCCCCTGGCTTCCGGGGCCCATGCCCAACCGTAAAACAGACACGAACAACCGGTGGGGTTTCTCAACCAATCAGATCGGTGTAAACTATGATTATCCAGACGGGAACTATTCTAAAAGAGAACAAATACTGGATGGTCAGGAGCATTATCAAAGAGGTCTGATGTGGACGCTGGCCAACCACCCCCGCATTCCTGCAGATATTCGTGAAGAAGTGAGCAAGTGGGGTTTGGCCGCGGATGAGTTCACCGATAATAATAATTGGCCTACGCAGATTTATGTCCGTGAGGCCCGCCGTATGATCGGTGAATATGTGATGACAGAAAATGACTGTCGGCGGTTACGTTTGGCTGAAGACCCGGTAGGGCTCGGTTCCTACCAAATGGACTCGCATAACGTGCAGCGATATATTTCTGAAGGCGGGTGTGTGCAGAATGAAGGGAATATAGAAGTATCACCGAGAGGGCCTTATCCATTTTCTTATCGTTCACTGCTTCCAAAACGGGAAGAGTGCGCCAACTTACTGGTTTGTGGCAATGGCGTGTCATCTTCACATATCGCTTTTGGGTCAATTCGCATGGAACCGGTATTTATGTTACTGGGGCAATCTGCCGCGACGGCCGCCGTGCAATCTTTGGAGGAAGGGTCCGGGTTGCATGATCTCGATTATTCCAGGCTTCGAAGCCAGTTGATTGCCGATGGCCAGAAGGTGGATGTGGATACCGATGAATATCCCCCTGCGCTAAAGGAAAAAGAAATGCCGTCAGAGCGAATACGTTTTGAAACAGAACCCGTGATTGAAGGCGGGTGCATGGTTAAAGGTTGATAGGGCCTTTAAACATGAATATCATCAACGAGGGTAGTAAGCCAAACGGAAGCTTCTTTTGAGGGGGTTATGAAAGATAGTAGCAGCCATTCTTTATCAACTCTCTGTCATTTAATAGGTCTGTTTCCAATAATCTGCCGGTGGCCAGGCCATGGGCAAATGACTGGTTTTTCAGAGAGGCCGCCAGGTGGGCCGTTGCGCGTCGGCCGATGCCGCTTTCCAGGGAGGTGGTTATCACGATGCCGATATGATGAGAGCCTGCAAGTTCTGCGATTTTCTGAAACTCGGTGATCGTGCCTATCAGCATGGGCTTTAGTATTAACACATCGGCAGCCTGTTGTTTGATGATGAGGCGGGCATCCGCCAGATCTCGTACGCTTTCATCAGCGGCGATTGGGATGGGTGAGTTGCTTTGAATGGATGACATGCCGTTCACATCATTGGCCCCGACAGGCTGCTCACAATATTCGATATCAACCGAAGCAAGCTTGTTTAGGTTATCCACGGCTTCGTCTGTTTTCCAGGCACCATTGGCGTCAATACGTAAATGGCATTCCGGCAGGGCCTTTCTGAGCTTTTTTAATATGGCCAACTCGGCTTCCGGGTCTTGGCCTACCTTTATTTTGAACGTTTTGAACCCGTCTTTCCAGGCACATAAAGCATCCTCCATAAGCAAATCTATGGGTTTGAGGCCGAGAGTAACGTTAACAGGGACCTTCGGCTTTGAAGATAAATTCAGGTATCGGGAGAGAGTAAGTCCCGCTTTTTGGGAAAGTAAATTACCCGTGGCTGTACTGAGACCGAAGCGCACCGACGGCGGGGCCTGCATATTAATGCATTGGCTATCAAATTCGCTCAATGGCTTATTCTTGCTAAACAGGCTTTCAATTTCGTTTTTATAGGCATTCAAAAATTGCCAGCCTTCATTTAAGGTATCGCCGGAAAAGCCGGGTAAAGCAGAGGCATCACCCATAAAACGTATACCATCTAATTCACCTTCGATAAGGATGCCTTCGCGATGTGAAAAGCTTCCCGCCGCTGTAACGAAAGGAGACTTGAAAGGCAGGCGGTATTTTCGAAAATGGACCATGAAGATAACCGGTTGTTCGCTCCCTTTTTTATCAGGATTAAAATATGATGCCTATGACAAAAAGGAGCCCAAACAGGGCCATAAACCTGGCTGTTTGTTCAAGGTTTTTGTTTAGTTGGGCTTTGTCATTTTCTTTCCATATCGTTTGAAGGGGGGGGAGAGCAAACGGCAGAGACAAGAGCGGCAGGAAAATGATGGCTCCGTAGTTTTCCTGAAAGTAAAAATGAGGGGGGATGGCGAAGGCGAGGACCAGCATGAAAGAATATTCCCATCGCAGCGCATTATCACCAAAGATCACCCCAAGAGTTCTTTTATTCGCTACGGTATCGGTTTCGGAATCACGCAAATTATTAACAACCAGTATATTGGTAGATAAAGCCCCGACAGCTAAAGAGGCCCAGAAAGCTTCAGTGGACCAGCTTAAGGTGTTCACGAAATAGGTTCCCGTCACGGCTACAATACCAAAGAAAAGGAAAACAAATACATCTCCCAGTCCATTGTATGCCAGAGGGAATGGACCACCTGTATACGCTATTCCACAGATGATCGAAAGCACGCCAATAACAAGGATGGTCCAGCCTCCCTGCCAAACCAGGAATAACCCCAGAATGAAAGCCAGGGAAAAGGTTACAATGGCTGCTTTCAGCATGGTCTCGGGAGATATAATGCCTGTTGCCGAGGCACGGGTGAAACCGATACGATCGTCAGTATCTGCACCGTGGCGAAAATCAAAGTAATCATTGGCAAAGTTGGTACCAATTTGGATCAATAGGGCACAAATGAGTACGATTATTGTAATAGCTGCATCAAATGAGGAGTGCTTGTAAGCCAGAGCTGCACCAACACCCACAGGAACGAAAGCTGCGGCCAGGGTTTTGGGGCGTGCTGAATCAATCCAGTCGGAAGTGTTCATTTAAATAAATTGAGACTTGATAAGGAAATTAATGTAAAAGTAGCTTGCCGATTTTTAAGCTGGGTCGGACAAAGTTACGCATTGTTTGGCGAAAAGGTTACTTGAAAAAAATTACCGGGTGAACCTATGTGGTTGAAAAATGAAGGTATAAAATTAAGATAATTGGAAGCGCTTTTAAAACTAAGTAAGGCAAATTGGTTTTTTTTATATTTTTTATTAACTTTGTCTCGTTGATTATTTAAAAAAGTATGGTATTGTGGCAAACACGATCGTACTTATGAAAAAGATTTCCATCTAACCTTAATTAAAGATAGAAGGACCATGAGTAAACATTTTCGGCGTTTTGACAACCTGGAGGCTGTGAAGGAAAGAGAAACCAGCCCTAACGGACATTCCGTTATAGATAAAGATTATTTTAATGTGTCTAAGATCTTTGGGGAAAATACCCTGGATAACGATGACTTGAAAGAAAGGCTGCCCAAAGCCATTTGGAAAGAACTAAAGAAAACCATCAAAGACAATGAGCCACTGAACTTTGATGTTGCCGATGCCGTAGCTGTAGTAATGAAGGAGTGGGCTATAGAAAAAGGAGCTACCCATTACACTCACTGGTTCCAGCCGTTAACCGGAGCGACGGCAGAAAAACACGATAGTTTTATTACACCCAATAAAGGTGGGGGAGCCATGATGCAGTTCTCCGGATCAGAACTTATGCAGGGTGAGCCCGATGCTTCCAGTTTTCCCAGCGGCGGCTTGCGCGCCACTTTCGAAGCACGTGGTTACACGGCCTGGGACCCCACTTCTCCCGCATTTATAGTGGATAACAAATATGGTAAAGTTTTATGCATCCCGACGGCTTTCGCTTCCTGGAAAGGTGAAGCGCTTGATCATAAAACTCCGCTGCTTCGATCTACCGAAGCTTTAAATAAGCAAGCTAAGCGCGCACTTAACCTTTTTGGCGAAGACGATGTGAAATGGGTTAATTCTACCGGCGGCTTTGAGCAAGAGTATTTCCTGATCGACCAGGAGTTTTTCTACCGCAGACCTGATTTGATGACTTCCGGCCGTACGCTTTTTGGCGCACCGCCACCCCGCGGACAAGAACTTGATGATCATTATTTTGGATCTATTCCAGATCGTATCCTATCCTTTATGATGGATGCCGAACGTGAGCTTTACCGTCTTGGGGTACCCGTTAAAACGCGTCATAATGAGGTAGCACCCAGTCAGTTTGAAATCGCCCCCGTTTTTGAAAACGGCAATATAGGGGCCGATCATCAGCAGCTCACGATGGTTACTTTGAAAAGCGTGGCCAGAAAGCACGGTCTCGTTTGTATGCTTCACGAAAAACCCTTCAAAGGTTTGAACGGGAGCGGGAAGCATGCCAACTGGTCATTAACCAGCAATAAAGGCAACAACTTGCTGGAACCGGGTGATAATCCACATTCCAATATGAAATTCTTGTTTTTCTGCTCTGCTGTGATCAAAGCGACGCATGATCATCAGGACCTGCTTCGGGCTTCTGTAGCCAGTGCCGGTAATGATCACCGCCTGGGAGCTAATGAAGCACCACCAGCTATTATTTCGATTTTCGTAGGTGAGCAACTCCAGGATATATTCGAACAAATCGTTAACGGTGGGGCCAAAAGCTCCAAGAAAAGCGGCCTTCTCGGATTAGGAACACCGGTACTTCCTTATCTTCCCAAACACGCAGGCGACAGGAACAGAACATCACCCTTTGCCTTTACCGGGAATAAGTTTGAATTCCGTGCCGTAGCCAGTAATCAATCTGTCTCATTCCCGATGGTGGTATTAAATACCATTGTAACCGGGGCCATTGATGAGATGTGCACCATGCTGGAAGCTGAGCTGAAGAAAGAAGACGATTTTGAAGCCGCTTTGGCAGTTGTTCTGAGCAAGGTGATCAAAAGTTCCGATAAAATCCTGTTTAACGGTGACGGCTATGCCGATGCATGGCAGGAAGAAGCCGAAAAACGTGGTTTGCTGAACCTGAGGTCCACTATAGATGCTCTGCCGCATATAACATCGGAAAAGAATGTGAAACTGTTCGGAAAATACAACGTGCTTTCAGAGAGGGAACTGGAATCCCGGCTTGAAATCCTGATCGAGCAATATTTCATTAACATCAATATAGAAGCCGAAACTACCGCTTCTATGGCAAGGACCATGATTACTCCGGCAGCAGTGCGTTATCTTAACGAATTGCTGGCTTTGAGTGACCGAGGCGCTCAAGCTGGACTTGATGTAGCAGGGTCTGGTTCTGTAACTTCGAAGCTGAACGACACCTTGAACAGGTTTATCAAGGCGGTCGAAAAGCTTGATGCAGTGAATGCCGATCTTGGAGGAGACACTCCTCATGAAAAAGCAGTTCATGTTCACGATAAGGTGATTCCTGAAATGGACAATGTCCGTCTTGTAGGCGACGAATTAGAAGGAATTGTAGCCGATGATTACTGGCCAATCCCGACGTACAGAGATATTCTTTTTGCCAAGTAGGTAAAGAGAATTTATAAATACTCCTTAGAAGCCCGGTTTGTGGAAGCAATCCGGGCTTTTTAATTAGCATTACGTCTTATCCCACAACCAACTGGCATTGCGGATAATCTGTTCGAACTCTCCCTCTGCTTTAAGCAGGCAATACATTGATTTCTTGACTTGTTAACTGTCTTACTGTAGCTTGTTCATACAGTTGTAATCCGTAACTATAAAAAATTATCATCATGAGTAACAAAGTCTATAAATCCATCGAATTAACCGGTTCTTCCGAAATATCTTCCGATGATGCGGTCAATAAGGCCATTGCTCGTGCATCAAAGACCGTGCATGATTTAAAATGGTTTGAGGTTATTGAGGAAAGGGGCCGTATTGAGAACGGTAAAATTGAGAGCTGGCAGGTCATCCTTAAAGTTGGTTTCGCTTTAGAAGAATAAGCGATCAAAATCCTTGCTGAATGAACCCAATACTTCAGATCAATAGTTTGTCCAGAAGCTATGGAAGCATTCAGGCCCTGGATGATTTATCTTTGACTGTTGGGCCTGGTTCCGTTTACGGTATCCTGGGCCCAAACGGCAGTGGCAAAACCACCACATTATCCATTATTCTGGATGTGTTGAGTGCAGACAACGGCACCTACCAATGGTTCGGGAATGCGCCGTCAGCGGAAGCACGCCGTAGGATCGGATCGTTGCTGGAGAAGCCTAACTTCCTCCCGTACCTGTCGGCTGTAAAGAATTTGCAGATATCAGCCGAAGTAAAAGGGGTGGGGCAAGACAAAATCAACGATGTACTGGGAGTTGTAAACCTGTCAGCCAGAAAGCATTCTTTCTTTAGCACCTATTCACTGGGGATGAAACAACGCCTTGGCCTGGCCTCGGCTTTGCTGGGAGACCCCGAAGTGCTGGTTTTGGATGAACCCACCAACGGACTGGACCCGCAGGGGATATTCGATGTGCGCGGCATCATTCAAAAGGTGGCCGATCAGGGGAAGACCATCATTCTGGCCAGCCATATTCTCGATGAGATCGAAAAAGTCTGCACGCACGTAGCCATTTTGAAAAACGGTAAAAAGCTGACCAGCGGAACAACGCGCGAGATATTAACCAAAAATGATACTTTGGAGATCGCCGCTTCCGACCTTGAGGCGCTTCAGCATTTGCTGAAAGAAATTGATGGTGTTACTGAAATTACAAGGCATCACAACATGCTTCTGGCTTCTATCACCGATAATGTTGAAATTGCTGAATTAAATGCCGATCTAATCAATAAAGGAGTAAAACCCCACCATCTGGTCAGAAGAAAACAGACCCTGGAATCCCATTTCATGGAAGTGACGCGAGGCAGACAATGATCGGAAAGCTGGTAACCATTGAAAGAATAAAAGCCCTGAACTATAGAAGCTTCTGGACCATTTTGATCCTGTATTCGGTGCTGATTGTATTGAGCTACTATGTGGCCGGGGCATTTGGTGCGGTAAATGTTGATGGTGAACAGGTAGATTTGCCGCAGTTTGGGATTTATGAATTCCCCATGTTATGGCATTACCTGACCTATATTTCCGGTTTCCTGCACTACTTGCCGGCCCTTCTGGTTATCCTGCTTGTAACAAACGATATCCAATACGGGCTTTGGAAGCAGCACGTCGCCGAAGGGTTGGAAAGGGGAGAGCTTGTCGGATTAAAGATATTGGTTATCACCCTGTTATCTGCCTTTGCAACCCTGCTGTTGGTCATTACAGGACTGGCCTTCGGTTTGTCCGGCGCCCCGGATGTTAACCTGTCTATAATCCTGGAAAGAGCAGGTTTCATTGTCGGTTATTTTGTTCAGGTCTTTGCTTACATGACCATTGCTTTTGTGTTTGCCGTGGTTGTGAAGAAACCAGCCCAGGCGATTATTCTTCTTTTGGCATATGGAATAATCGTTGAGCGTTTAATACGCTTCTCCCTGCCAGGCGAATTCTCTTTTTATTTTCCCATGGCTGCTTTTGCAGGTATCATCAGCAACCCCTATATGAGCATAATCGGCGCTGAAGTGGTAGATACACCTTTTATCAGCAACATTTATGTTAGCCTGGCCTGGATAGCCTTGTTTTTGGGCGGTATTTATGCGTTTGTTCGTTATAAAGATGTATAGAATCCTTATTTTCAGGCATACCAGGAATGATATGTTTTTCATCATTTCGTACATTCGTTATGAAGTAATAAGCTTTCTTAATAAGCGTAATGTTAAAGTATAACCAATTTTGTGCGCCCTGTTTCTGCTATTAAATAATTAACCAAGAATTTATCTTGTCTAGAAAAAAGCTATTTCTGCTTGATGGTACAGCCCTGGCTTACCGCGCCTATTTTGCCTTTATCAAAAGTCAAATGAGAAACTCCGAAGGTTTGCCTACGGGTACGATATTCGGGTTTGCCAATACCATAGACCGTCTTCTTGCTTCAGAAGAGCCAACCCATATAGCCGTCATTTGGGACACCCATGAGCCCACCTTCCGCCATGCCATGGACGCTAATTACAAGGCTAACCGTCCGTCACAGCCTGACGAATTGCGTGAGGCCATTCCCGAAATGAAGAGGTTGATCGAACTTTACGGGATCAATAATTTTGAGCAGCATGGCTATGAGGCGGATGATATTATCGGAACGCTGGCCGTTCAGGCACGTAATGAACATGTTGATGTCTTTATGGTCACGCCGGACAAAGACTTTATGCAGCTCATCTGCGACAATATCAAAATGTACAAGCCCCTAAACAGCTCCAAAGGGTTTGAGATTGTGGATATTGAAGGGGTTAAGGATTATTTCGGTGTCCCGCCTGAGAAGGTGATCGACGTATTGGCCATTATCGGTGATGCTTCCGATAATATACCCGGTGTGCCCGGGGTCGGCAAGAAGGGTGCGCCTCAGATTATCAAGGAATACGGTTCCCTGGAGAAAGCCATCCAACATGCTTCGGAGATTAAATCAAAGCGTGCCCGAGAAGGGCTGATGAACAACTCTGGCCAGGCACGATTGGCCAGGGAAATGATCACCATTAAGACCGATGTGCCGGATACGGTAGATTGGAAAGAACTTGAGTGGAAAGGTTGTAAAACAATAGAACTCGGTGAGTTTTACAAAAAGATGGAGTTTCGGACCCTTGTCAGCAAGTACTTAGGTGAGACTTTGCCCGATAGGAAAGCAAAAAAACCTTCTAACGGCCAGACCTCTCTTTTTGGTGGTACGGAATCAGAAGAGAATGTCATTGTAGAAAAAGAAGTTGACTGGAAAGTATTTGATGAGGAAACCTGCCATTACAAAATCTGTAATGACCTGGAGAGCATCGATGCTATGCTGGAAGAAATGAAAGCATTCAAGGTCATTTGCTTTGATACCGAAGCTACCGATGTCAACGCCATGACGGCCGAGCTTCTGGGTATTTCACTGGCGTCCCGCGAAAACCATGCCTGTTACATCCCTTTAAACGGTGATGGGCTTGATAAACAGGTAGTACTTGCTAAGCTCAGGCCGCTTTTTGAAAGCGAAGACGTCCTAAAAATAGCCCAAAACTATAAATACGACTACCTTATGCTTAGGAATAGTGGTATTGAGGTGAGAGGGAAAGTTTTTGACACCATGTTGGCCGCCTACCTGCTTGATTCAGGCCAGAAAATGAGCATGGATGCTCTGGCGCGTAAGTACCTGAAATATGATCCCATTTCTATTGAAACCCTGATCGGTAAAGGCCGCAAGCAGATCAATATGAGTGAGGTACCCATGGAAGACCTGGTCCCTTATGCCTGTGAAGATTCTGACATCACCTTTCAGCTTTATGAGATCTTACATAAAGAGCTGGAACAGGAAAAACTAACACAGCTAGCTGAAGAAATAGAATTTCCGCTTTCCAGGGTAATCGGGGATATGGAAATTAACGGTATTGAGATCGATAAAGAGATGCTGGCCGTTTTTTCGAAAGACTTGCGGGAAGAAATAAATGCGCTGGAGGAAAAGATCTATGAAGTAGCCGGAGAGGCTTTTAACATTAATTCCCCGGCCCAACTAGGGGTGATCCTCTTCCAAAAGCTGAATTTGCCCTCCAGGAAGAAAACGGCGGGCGGGCAGTACTCTACCTCGGAATCCGTTTTGTCCCGTCTGGCGGTTAATTATGAGATGCCCAGGCTGATTTTAGAGTACCGTGCATTGGCCAAATTGAAGTCAACTTATGTTGATGCTTTACCAAAAATATCACATCCTGAAACCGGTCGCATTCACAGCAGTTTTAATCAGCATATTACGGCTACAGGTCGATTGTCATCGTCTGCCCCGAACCTTCAGAACATTCCCATAAGGACAGAAAGGGGACGGGAAATCCGCAAGGCGTTTAAAGCGGCTAAAGGCAGCAAGCTTATTGCGGCTGATTACTCCCAGATCGAATTGCGTGTGATCGCCTCTATTGCCAATGATGAAAATATGAAAGAAGCCTTCCGTAACGATGAGGATATCCATGCCCGGACGGCTAAGGAGATTTTTGGAATTTCCGGAACAGAAGAAGTTGACCGCGAGCAAAGACGTAAAGCCAAGGAAGTTAATTTCGGTATTCCATATGGCGTAAGCTCCTATGGACTGGCGTCTCGGCTTGGCGTTGACAACAACGAGGGAAAGAAAATCATCGATGCTTTTTTCGGGAGATTCTCCGGCATCAAAAAGTACATAGAAGACACTATGCAGTTTGCCCGGGATAATGGTTATGTGGAAACCTTATCCGGCAGACGCCGCTTTATTCGCGATATCAATTCACCGAGTCGTACGGTCCGAAGTTTTGCCGAACGAACGGCTATCAATATGCCCGTGCAGGGAACGGCAGCTGATTTGATCAAAATTGCCATGATTAAAGTAGACAAAGCATTACGAGAAGCCGGCCTGAAAGCCAAAATGCTGCTCCAGGTACATGATGAACTGGTGTTCGAGGTTCCCGATGCCGAAGTGGAAGAAGCCTCAAAGCTAATCAAACACCACATGGAGCATGCCATGGACATTGACGTGCCTATAAAAGTAGAGCTCGGGGTGGCCGACAACTGGCTGGATGCCCATTAAAGAGGTGAGCAATCAGCCGTGAGAGGGGAGAAGTGTCTGTAGAAGCCTTTTATGCCGGCTCAACGCCCTGGAGGTGTATCCCTACACATGCACGTTCAAGATCATAGCATCCATATTACCAGGAGCTTATTACTTACACCGGCGTTAATGGGTGTAAGTTCGTTAAGTGCAGACGCTCGGAGCGGGGAAATGTAATCCAAAAGTTGTCAAATCTGGCTAGCCGGTGATTCGAATAATAATAACATTCTTCAAACAACCAGAGAAGATTTGACAACTTTGCGTTCCGCGTTTAACGATCATTCAGACCCGAGCCATCGGTAGTTCAATACGCCTAGCGGAAGCTGATACCGAAGCCCGCGCTTCCAACGAGATAATCGCTATAGGTTACATCAGCAAATAAGTCCAGGATCAGGATGCTGAAACGGGCACCGGCCATGGCCCTGAAGCTGGAGTTATCTTCATAAGCAATATTTACGGGGTCGGTAAGTATGGCTTGTTCCTGTTGTCCGCCGGCATTAACTTCATATACGGGATAATCACCGTTTGCTTTGAAACTTGTTGAAGATGTTTCAAAGCCTACACCGGCAAAAAAGGAGATAAAAGGCAGATTTTTTCCAACCAATGCATTCATATTAAAAGAATTGGAAGAAAAAATGAGCTGCTGATCAAAATCGTCATTTTGGTTGATGCGAACGTTGGGGTCGGCTTCCATACTGAATTGGGTAAATGCTCCCATTACGGAAAGATCAACAGGAAGTAGTGAGCCTCCTGGCATATACTGGTTTATCCCGTGCTTCAAGCCTGCGCCCATAAGGTTCACAGAACCATTGACACCATATAGGGAAGTTTCAGGAATAAAGCGAACCATAACATCGGTATCAAATAGTAAACCCACGCTGGCATTCACTATAGGAGCAGGTATAAAAGGAAACCCTGTCCCTTTTGGCATGTTAAATTCACCAAGTTTGTATTCGTTGCCATTGGCATCCTTGCCAAAAATATCGAAACCAATCCCAGAATTCTTTTTGCCGCTTATAGTAGGCGTAACAGTGCCTCCACCGCCAGATAGGCGTGTAACATCCGATAAACCAAGGGTGTTTACTTCAAAATTACGACGGTTATCAGGAACCATAGCCGCAGAGGCACGTATCTGAATATCAAAGCCAAGTTTGCGGTGGGGTTTAGCTCTGTTAACCCAGCCGGTATTGGTGACGGCTCCAACACCTTCGCCAAATGGTCTTAGGTATTCTGTGGCTAGTATGGAAGCATCGGCTCCGCCGGCTTTTATCATTGAGCCAATATCACCAAATTGAGCATGGCTGTTAAATGAGAATCCAAGATTAATTGCTAATGCGAAAACTAATATTGCGGCATAGCGCAATGAAATTCTGTAGAATGATTTATTCATAGAAGCTCCGTTATTTATGGAAGGGGTAATTATTAAAAACTAAATTAAAGCAATCTAATATTACAATAAATCTTAATAAGAAGCATCTTCAATGCGTGTATTTTTTCTTAACATTCAACATGCTGTACTTATTCCGGTGATAGGTTTGACAACTTTTAAAAAGTTTTCAAACCTGAAGGCTAAAGCCTAGAGCGATTGCAGAATTCGGCAATATGATTCATACCGGCTTTGGTGAATCTTGCCGGATTCAAGGGCTTCGTGCACGGCGCACCCGGGCTCATGAATGTGGGTACAGTTGTAAAAACGGCAGGTTAGTCGCAATTCCCGCATTTCAGGAAAATACATGGAAAGCTCGGGAGGCTCTATGTCTACCAAACCGAATTCACGGATACCGGGCGTATCAACCAGCCAGGCGTCGTGAGATAGCCGGATTAAAGTGGCAAAGGTGGTGGTGTGTTTTCCTTTTCCCGAGGATGCCGATACTTCACCGGTAGGTAGGTTTAGTTCCCGGTCGAGGGTATTCAACAGACTGGTTTTACCGGTGCCCGATGGTCCGACAAAAACAGAGACTTTATTCTTTGTCATTTCACGAATACAGCTGATGCTTTCTTCATCGTGAATACTGCTGGTGAGTAGGGTATATCCAAGCGCTTCGTAACGCTGGGTGATTTCTTCAATGTCAGCTACATCCTGTTCGTCGGCCAGGTCCATTTTGTTGATGAGGATAACAGGTTCCACTCCGTACGCTTCACACGTGACCAGGAACCGGTCAATGAAACCGGGCCTGTATTGCGGGTCACGGATGGACTGAACGCTGAAAGCCAAGTCAACATTGGCGGCGATAACCTGGCTGCCTCTCCGGCCATGAGTGGCCTGCCGGATAATCTGGTTCCGCCGTTCCAGGATGCGAATGATGCTACCTGTACCGTCATTATTAAGCTCGTACTCGACTTCATCGCCAACGGCAACTGGATTCGTATCCAGATTGCCGCTCAGGCGCATTTTGCCTTTTAACCGGCATTCGATAACCTCACCTTCAGGTGAAATTACCTTATACCAGCTACCGGTTGATCGTATGGCCTTGCCGGTAATCAATTATTTTTCGGAAGCATAGACTGTGCGGTCATCCGCTTCTGTTTTGCTTCGCAGCTTATTGCGGGTGAACTTTTTGGACGGGTCCTGGACAGCCCCTTTTTCCAGGACCAATTCAACCAAAGGTTCCATTCGTTCAAGATATTCGACTTCAATACCCTTGATGATCTCCGCCTCTATTTCTGAGACATCTTTCTCATTCTTTTTAGGCAGTATTACTTTCTTAATGCCTGCCCTGCGTGCAGCCAATACTTTTTCTTTGATCCCACCTACCGGAAGAACCAATCCGCGCAGGGTGATTTCCCCCGTCATGGCTACCGTATTTTTGACTTTACGCTGGGTGAAGATGGAAGCCACGGCAGCGAGCAGGGAGACTCCGGCTGAAGGACCATCTTTTGGAACGGATCCCGCCGGGACGTGAATGTGCAGGTCCCAATCGGTGAAGGCGGCATCCGGGATATTAAGCTCCTCGGTTTGCGTCTTCAGATAAGCAAGGGCTAATTGGGCTGATTCTTTCATCACATCACCAAGTTGACCTGTAATGCTCAACTTGCCCGAACCGCGGGCTATACTGGCTTCGATGAACAGGATATCTCCTCCAAAGGGTGTCCATGCCAACCCTGTTGCAACACCAGGAACTGTGGTCCGTTCAGCCACATCTGAGATAAACTTAGGCATACCGAGATAATCGGATACGTCTTTTTTGTCAACTTTTGCTTTTTTAATCTCGTTGGAAGCTACTTTACTGGCTACTCCACGGGTAATAGAGCCAATCTCCCGTTCCAGGTTACGAACACCCGATTCACGTGTGTAAGCATCAATGACTTCTTTGAGAGCTTCATCGGTGATGTTAAACTGAGCTGACTTCAACCCGTTCTCTTCGATTTGCTTGGAAACCAGATACTGTTTCGCGATCTGCAGTTTTTCCTCCAGAATATATCCGCTAAGATGGATAATCTCCATGCGGTCACGCAGAGCCGGTGGTATGGTATCCAGAGTGTTGGCTGTGGCAATAAAGAGAACTTTTGAAAGATCGTATTCGAGTTCCAGGTAATTATCGTAGAACGAGTCGTTTTGCTCGGGATCAAGTACCTCAAGCAGGGCCGAGGTTGGATCGCCACGGAAGTTTGAGCCTACTTTATCAATCTCATCAAGCATCATGACCGGATTGCTGGTACCCACTTTTTTCAGGCTTTTGATGATTCGTCCGGGAAGGGCCCCGATATAGGTTCTTCTGTGGCCACGAATTTCGGCCTCATCTTGTAATCCGCCCAGGCTGAAACGGTCGAACTTCCTGCTCATGGCGCGGGCAATGGATTTTCCAAGTGAAGTTTTACCAACCCCGGGAGGTCCGTAGAAGCATAGAATGGGTGCTTTCATGTCCTTTTTAAGCTTCAGTACAGCCAGGTATTCAATAATACGCTTTTTAACTTTTTCCAATCCATAATGATCTTCTTCCAGAACTTTTCGGGCGTGTTCCAGGTCCAATTTATCCTCAGAATAATGCTCCCAGGGAAGGTCGATTATCCACTCTATATAGTTATGGATTACCCCATAGTTGGGTGCGTTGGTAGGAGTTCTTTCAAGCCGCTGGAGTTCTTTATCGAGGACTTTTTGCACATGTTCAGGGAACTTCTTTTTACCGGCTTCATCACGTAGCTTTTTCGCTTCTTCTTGTTCGCTGTCCTCACCAAGGGCTTCTTGTATCGTTTTAAGCTGCTGACGCAAGTAAAAATCACGTTGCTGCTGGTCAATATCAGTTTTTACCTTTGATTTAATCTCTTCGCTGAGATTAAGTACCTGAAGTTCTTTGTTGAGGTAAGATATCACTTTTTCCATTTTCTCTGAGAAACGCTTAGTTTCTAATAAAGCCTGCTTCTCAGCCAATGAAATGTTCAGGTTTGATGAAATGAAATTCAGCAGAAACTTAGGACTGGTGATGTTATTGATCGCCATTGCCGCCTCTGAAGGAATATTCGGAGACAAGTTCACAATCCGGAGAGCCGTTTCCTTAACGGACCTCAAAGAGGCATCCAGCTCGACACCCGAAATATCCTGTTCGGTGAGATAAGGTTCTACTTTTGCCGTGTAAAAGGGATCTACCTGCGAAAACTCTTGAATCTTGAATAGGCTTTTGCCCTGAATCACAATGCTTCTGCTCCCGTCAGGCATTTTAATGAGCTTCAGGATCCTGGCGACCGTTCCTATCTGATAAAGTTCTTCGGGTTTTGGTGTTTCCTGATTCTCCTTACGTTGGGTTACCATGCCAATAATTTTGTTGGACTCATATGCTTGTTTTACCAAAGCCAAAGAGCGATCTCTGCCCACGGTTATGGGGAAAACCACGCCAGGAAATAAAACGGTGTTTTTTAAAGGGAGAATAGGAAGCTCTTCCGGGATCTCAGATTCTGTCATTTGTTTTTCCTCTTCTTCGGAAAGAAGGGGAATTGCCTGTTCAAAATCGTCTAGTTCGTCAGAACCCATGATTTTAATGTTGGAAAGCTTTTCGTAGTCTTTCATAATAATATTTTGTTTAAAAAATTGAGTATTAAAGAGTCTTAAGCAAAAAAGATTCCAAAGCCACCATTTCTAGCATAACGTCAGGTGTAAGGTTAATTGCATGGCTTTTTGTCATGCATATGGAATAGCTTCTTTTGGGGGGGATTTGATTTCAGATATTAAGTAAATCTAAAGCAGGATTGTTTAGAATCGAAACTGCAAGGCCGCTACAGCAAGGCCTACGGTATAGGCTTTTTTGTTATAACCCTGCTTTAGCTGAGTAGCTACCGATACTTCCCATAACCCCGCATCGATTCCTGCCCCTATACCGAGGGTGGTTTCCATGGATGGATTTAGCGTTATACCTGACCGTAATGGGATGAACTTCAGCAAACGAAATTCGGTGCCAACACGGGTATGCCAGCCTTGTTGATCAAACCGTACCGGGCTTATTTGATACTCAGCGTCAACGGCTACCAGAAATCGGTTGTATTGAAGTGCTGAACCAAGGTGCAAAGCAGCCGGTAGCTTATAGTTGAATTTTTTCTCTACTGATGTTGCTGCTCCCAACGATTCAGACTTATCAGATTTTTCGCTGATGAAACTAGTGAACTCTCCGATCTGACCTGTGAAATCCCTGTGAATATTCTCAGGGGTGCTGGCAGCTCGTGTGGTATCACTGGAAGTTCGAAGGACCAACGGCTGTTCATTGTAAGAGATAAAACCAATGTCGGTCATCGACACACTGAACCGAAGCGATTTACGAAGCGGGCCATCAGATTTTGGAGCTAGTGAATTATCATCATCCAGGCTCATAACAAAAGTTAAACCGACATCCAATCCTACTCCTGTTCCCGTAGGCTCAAATAGTGATTGTCTTTGGCCCGTCATTAGGTTAGTTGAAGAACTTGCATCTGATTTAGGAGCTAAGGAGGGCTGCTTATCGGCAACCGACCTGGCACTGTATTGGCTGGTATATTGCATATCATTGCCACCCTGGTCGCGGAAATAGGTAGAAGTATAATCGCCGTCAAAGAACATCCCACCTACCATAAGTTTGGGTGCAATCCCGAAGTAAAGCCTGTTCAGGCCAGGTATCCAGCCGTTTACCATAGATACCTCCCGGGCGAAGCCCAGTGATAACTCGTGATAGGTTTGCACGTTTTGCCGTAAGGTCCTTTCCAGCTTGTCCTCCTGGCCTGAGCTTTGAAAGGTATCATCATACCATCCACGGCTAATTTCGAACGAGTTGGTGCTCCGGGACCGTAAGGCCAGGGAGAACGCATGTTGTTTGCGTGTAAAGCTAAACCCAAAAGCTATAATATCGAAGCGCGCCGAGTTGGAAAATATTGAATTATCATTTGAGAACCTGAGTTGCAGTATTTCAGATGATGAATAATCAGGACGGGGTTTTGTGGCATCAAAATTGGTAAAGTAATCACCGAAGCCTATATAATCTTGTGTAAGATCCTCCGCCTTTATCCCTTCACTTAAATAAAAACCTCCCTGAGCCAGTATTAGCTTGTTGGGCCTGATGTTATCCCTTATCATCAAGTTGGCCGGATTATAGAAATTTGCCGCAGGACCTGTAATATAACTTGCCCCACCACCCATTGATATGGATTGTTGAGAAAGCACAGGTTGAGCTTCAACATGATGCGTAAGGCTCAATGAGAAAGTAAATAATAAAAAAAGGAAAAATACAGTCCGGTAAAAAAGGGTTTTCACTTCCAGCCTTTTAATGATGTTTCTATCTGTTTGAAGATACGTTTTTTTGTAACAAATAAGGCTGTGTTTACAGGAGTGGAAGAAGATTTACATCTAAATCTTAAACTTAAATAATACAAGAATTGCTGTGAGCCTTGCTTATCCCCGCATAGGTTGTGAAACATAATTTGAGCGGGCAGCGCTAACAAAAGCTGTTGGTTAAAGAACTTGTAGCTTCGCAAACTTTAGCATCAGTTTCTTTTGCCCATGTTTTTGAAAGAACACGACGACTTTTGTTTTATCTCCGCTTCCTTCCATACTGATTATTTTACCTGCCCCAAACTTTTGGTGCGATACGCGTGCCCCAACTTGCAGGTCGGAGCTGTCTGCGGTATCGTAATGAACGCTTGTCGATGTGGCTGGTGATCTCTTTTTGACGCCGGCCACCGGTGTTCTCCAGTCATAATCCTCATAGGCACCAGAATGTTTATGATTGAGGTTGAATGAATCCCGCTGCTTTATGGTGCCTCCGGTTTCTGTGCGCACTACGGCCGGGTCCACTTCATCGAGAAAACGCGAGCGGGGATTTTGCTTTTCCTCGCCGAATTTATAACGGTTACGGGCGAAGCTGAAAAACAATTCTCTCTCGGCCCGCGTGATGGCGACATAAAACAGGCGTCGTTCTTCTTCCATATCTACCTCATCACCATTTCGACCGCCGATAGGAAACAGCTCTTCTTCCAGGCCAACGACGAACACTACGGGAAACTCAAGTCCTTTGGAAGCATGGATGGTCATCAGTGTTACAGAGGGTGTGTTTTCATCATGGGCATCCAGGTCGGTAACCAGGCTGATATCCTGCAAGAAGGTACTTAAACTGGGGTTTTCGGTGGATTTCTCAAAATAGGAAATGGCATTAAGCAACTCCATCACGTTTTCCCGCCTGGAGAGTGATTCATGAGAGTTTTCCTCAACAAACTGTTTCACATATCCGGTTTCTTCAAGGATATCTTTGGTGACATCTACCAAACTTTTGGTATCGACCTTTTTCCTGGCTTTCCGGATGGTTTCTACAAATTCCTCAATCCGCTTTTTGGCCGGCTTATAAATGGATGTTTCCTGAATTCCACCAAGGATATTCCACATCGGGACGTTTTGCGCCCTTGCTTCCTGAGTGATCTGCTTCAGGCTTTTATCGCCAATGCCCCGGGCCGGCTCGTTGATCACCCTGAGCAGAGATTCCTCATCCTGTGGGTTTACCAGTAGTTTCAGATAGGCAACCACATCTTTAATTTCCTTGCGCTGATAGAAGGAAATCCCGCCTACAAGTTGATAACTCAATCCCTTGCGGCGAAGGGAATCTTCAAACACCCGGCTTTGGTAATTCGTGCGGTAAAGGATAGCAAAATCGCTTAAAGAGTATCCTTTTTTCAGCTTAAGCTCATTGATATAAGAAGCAATCCGGTTAGCCTCATCGCGCTCGTTGTAGTTATCGAGCATGGTGATGGTGTTACCATCTAAATTCTCGGTCCAAAGGGTTTTCTCAAGTCGGTTCTTGTTTTGCTTAATGATGGAATCAGCACATTTTAATATATGCTTAGTAGACCGGTAATTCTGCTCAAGCGGAACTTCAACGGCATCTGGATAATCTTCTTTAAAGTTCAGGATGTTGGAAATATCCGCACCGCGAAAGGAGTAAATGCTCTGGGCATCGTCGCCTACCACACAGATGTTCTTGTGCTTGTCCGCGAGCATCCGGGTAACTTTATATTGGGCGTGATTGGTATCCTGGTACTCGTCTATCAAAATGTATTTAAAGCGGTCCTGGTATTTCTCCAGAATGTCAGGATGTTGCGAAAAAAGCTCGATGGGCTTGATGAGCAGGTCATCAAAATCCATAGCATTATGCTGCTTGAGCCGGTTAAGGTAAATAGCATACACCCTGGCGGCTATATCATCCAGTGTACTTTGGACAAATTTGTTCTGAAACTCGCCGGGAGAAATGAGCTGGTTTTTTGCCCCGCTGATGATAAAGCGTACAGCACGCGGCTTGATCTCCTTAATATCTATATTTAGTTCCTGAAGAATACCCTTTATGGCACGGTCGGAGTCTACGGTATCGTATATACTGAAATCTTTGTTATAACCAATGTGCTCACATTCGTATCGCAATATCCGGGAAAATATAGAATGGAACGTGCCCATCCAGAGTTGCCGGGCCTCAGGGCCCACCAGATTTTCAATCCGGCTTTTCATCTCCCGCGCTGATTTATTGGTGAAGGTCAGGGCCAGCACTTCCCACGGCTTCGCTTTCTCCAGTGCCAGAAGGTTAGCTATACGATAGGTCAGCACCCGGGTCTTTCCGCTTCCCGCCCCCGCAATGATGAGGAGAGGGCCATCGGTATGGCCTACGGCTTTGCGTTGTTGCTCGTTGACCTGGGCTAAAATGGAGTCTGTTGAGGGTTGTACGTTCGCTGTGCTCACTGTTGTTGGTTGTGGGTGGTGGGTTGTACGTTCGCTGTGCTTACTGTAGTAGACTTTATTTTTCCAATAGAGTTAAGGTATGCATTCAGGCGAGGCGGCAACTCAGTTAGCAGGGGCTTAAAAATATCAATCTCTTTGCTGGTTACAAGCTTTCTTTTGTAGGCTCTTCTTAACCAATGTTTCGTCTCGTTCAATGAGCCTCGTGCAATTCTTATAAATCGTTTATGATCATTAACAGTACCTCTTCCTAATCCTTCGGCTATATTTGCTCCTATACTATCTGCTGAGCGAATAATTTGAGAACCGACCGTATTTTTAGCTAGATAGTCCCATTTAATGACCATATTCCAGATATTATCGGAGAGCTTCTCAGCCAGTTGATAGACTTCTAATTTTTCAAAGTTTGTTCTTTCCATGAGCCAAATTGATTGATTGTATATAGCTTATTATTGATTCTAGTTCGTTCTTCATCAATAAATTACATAATTAAATCGACAATTCACCAACCTACAACCAACAACAGCGAAGCGTACAACCAACAACCTACAACTCCTCCAATATCACCTTCAATTTTTCCAAATTAATCTCCGTATCCGCTTTCTTCTTGTGCTCTTTTTCGACGACGGTGTCGGGGGCATTGGCCATGAACTTCTCGTTCCGGAGTTTGGCGTTTATGGATTTCAGGAATCCGGTTAGTCGTTTTACTTCCGCTTGAATCCGTCCTCGTTCCTTTTCAATGTCGATGATGCCGGTAAGAGGGACGAATACCTGAGATCCGTCTACAACAGCCGAGGCGCTTCCTTTGGGGCGTTCGGTTGCCGTTGAAATTTCCAGGGAACCAAGCCGGATTAACTTCTCAAATATAATGCGGTTGTCGTTTAAAGCTTTCGCGGTGGCCTCATCTTTTGCCTTGATCAGCATGGTAACCTCAAGATTATCCGGCACATTCATTTCCGCGCGAATATTCCTGATGGATGATACCATACGCTGGACCGTAATAAATAAACGTCCGTCTTCCTGGTATATGTCCCTAGATTCATTGACCGGCCACTCAGCCTTGATCAGTGCCTCCGAAACCTCACGCTTGCGCATGCTGTGCCAGATCTCTTCGGTGATGAAGGGCATAAAGGGATGCAGCAACTTCAGCAGGATTTCATAGATATTGACAGCCCGTTCTACGGTTTCCCGGTCCATCGTTTCTCCATACTCCGGCTTGATCAGCTCAAGGTACCAGTCACAGTAGTCATCCCACAATAAAGCGTAGATCTTCATCAGGGCCTCATTCAGGCGGTAACGGCTGAGGTCATCTTCGACGGCTTCTATGGTCTGGTGGATGCGCGATATCATCCAGCGGTCAACGAGGTTGTCTGTGTCTGTATTGAGTTCCGTAGAGTAGGCTTCGTTCTCATTCATGTGCATATGCAGCAGGCGAAAAGCATTCCAGAGCTTATTGGCGAAGTTGCGGCCCATCTCAAAGCGCCGTGGATCAAGCTTGATGTCCTGGCCCTGGGCGCAAAGTACGATGAGGCAATATCGAACGGCATCGGCACCGTACTGATCAATAAGCTCAAGGGGGTCAATGCCGTTATTGAGGCTTTTGCTCATCTTGCGGCCGATCTTATCTTTCACGATCCCGGTCATGAAAATATCCTTAAACGGGGCCTTATCGGTGAAATGAAGTCCGCCCATCAGCATGCGGGAAATCCAGAAGAATAAAATGTCGTAGCCCGATACAAGCAGTGAAGTAGGGTAGAATTTCTTGTAATCCCGGGCGTCTTCATCAGGCCATCCCAAAGTAGAGAAGGGCCAGAGCCAGGAGGAGAACCAGGTATCAAGCACATCGGGATCCTGGACCATGCCGGCTTCGGGCTGTTCGATACTGACCACATATTCTTTGGAGGTGTCAATGCTGCCGTCGGTCCTGGTATAATACCAGACGGGTATGCGGTGGCCCCACCAGAGCTGGCGCGAAATAACCCAGTCGCGGATGTTCTCCATCCATCGGTAAAATTCGCTTTCCCAGCGTTGCGGAAAGAACTGAAACTCCCTGTTTTTGCTGGAATCCATGGCTTTTTGTGCCAGTGGCTTCATATTCACAAACCACTGATCGGACAGCAGCGGCTCTATAATAGTCCCGCTTCTTCCGGAGATGCCCACTTGGTTCACATAATCTTCAACTTTCTCGATCAGGCCGGCTTCTCCAAGGTCTTCGGCGATTTTCTTACGGGCATCAAAGCGGTCCATCCCGGCATAAGCTCCGGCCGCTTCATTCAGCGAACCGTCTTTATTGATGATGTTGATGACCTCCAGATCGTGGCGCTTGCCAATATCAAAGTCATTCTGGTCGTGTGCCGGGGTGACTTTAAGCGCACCGGTACCAAATTCCATTTTGATATAATCGTCGGCAATGATGGGCACAAGGCGTCCGGTGGTGGGGATTTCAACCTGACCACCAATAAAATCGGCATAACGCCCATCTTCCGGGTTCACACTAACCGCCGCATCGGCCGGTATAGTCTCAGGACGCGTAGTGGCTATGGTGATGTATTTATTACCGACTTTCTTAGCTGTAGCTTCCGACAGCGGATACTTCACATACCAAAGATGGCCCTTGCGCTCCACGTGGTCCACTTCCTCATCCGATATGGCGGTCATGTCGGTAGGGCACCAGTTTACCAGATAATTGCCTTTATAGATGAGCCCTTCATTGTGCAGACGAATGAACGTTTCCTGGACGGCCCTGGATAGCCCCTCATCCATGGTGAAACGCTCTCGGTCCCAGTCGCAGGATGTTCCCAGCTTCTTATACTGGCCGGTGATGATATCGCCGTACTTCTCCTTCCATTCCCAGACTTTCTCAACGAACTTCTCACGGCCCAGATCATGCCGGTTCAGCTTATGTTCCTTTTTGATACTTTTTTCAACGACATTCTGAGTGGCAATCCCCGCGTGATCGGTTCCCGGCAGCCACAGCGCTTCATAGCCCTGCATCCGCTTGATGCGGATGATGGTATCCTGGACAGCCCCTTGCAAAGCATGCCCCATATGCAAGGCCCCTGTTACGTTTGGAGGCGGCATCATGATAGTAAAGGGCTCCTTGTCAGACTGGTTATCGGCCCTGAACAT
>JBBDMV010000066.1:0-2325 GCA_040878115.1 Balneolales bacterium | reverse complement strand
AGCAATACCCCAAAGTGTCCGTCGCAACCATGTTTGTGGGGGTAGGTTTGGTATGATTTCCCGTCTTGGGATAGTACTTCTTCCGGTAGGTAGTCGCTCAGGTCCTGGAGTTCAAAATTGTCGTATTCCTTAAGGAAAGCTTTGATCTGTTCCTGGTTCTCTTCCGGTTCAAGGGAACAGGTGGAGTACACAAGCCTTCCGCCCCGGGTTACCATGTTGGCTGCGGCATCGAGTAGTTCGGCTTGTTGCTTTACAAACCCCTCAAGCTGTTCAGGAGTTCTGCGCCAGCGCATATCGGCCCGTTTGCTGAGGACGCCGGTGCCGCTGCAAGGGGCATCCAGAAGAACGGCATCAGCCAGCTTAAATCGTTCTTCAATGATATCGGCGCGTTGGATCTTGACATTATGGGCGCCATACTTGGTCACATTTTCGGCAATGGTCGAAATACGGTCAGCTGAAATATCTACGGCCAGGATGCTGCCTTTGTTTTCCATTAAATCGGCCAGCACGATGGTTTTGGTCCCGGGTGCCGCGCAGAGATCATATACTTTCTCTTCGGGCTGAGGGTCCAATATGGAGGGCGCGAAGCCGGCGGCGATATCCTGGACCTGGCACAAGCCTTTTTCAAACCAGTTCTTCTGCCGGATTGTAGCCAGAGAACTTACCTTCAGGTAATCGGGCAGCCATTCGCTTTCTTCAAATTCGATGCCGTTTTTCTCCATCCGAAGGGTGAAGTTTTCGGCTGTGGTTTTTAAATTATTAACACGAAGATAATATTCCGGTTTGCGGTTGTTGGCTTGCATGAGCTGAAAGGCTTCCCGCTCACCAAAGCGTTTCACCCAGCGTTCAACGAGCCATTCAGGATGAGAAAAAGTAGTGGCTACAAGTTTGGTACGGTCAGCAAAATCAGGCTTCGGCAGTTCTGTCCGTTCCCGCTGGATCTTGCGAAGCACCGCGTTCACAATATCACCAGACTTTGAGCTCATTTGCTCTTTGGCAATTTCAACGGATTCATTAATGGCGGCATAGTCGGGGGTCCCGTCCATAAACAACAGGTCATACACACCGAGGCGAAGGATATTTTTGAAGAAACTCTTCATCTCATCAATGCCGACGGTCGTATACCTGGAGATCAGGAAATCCAGGTAGCTTTTGCGGCGCAAAATGCCCTGCACATATTCATTGGCTTGCTGCCGCTCCTGACCGCTGAGCTTGTTCAACGAGCTCAGGTCGAGCTTTTGGGTATCATCAAAATCTGTTAAAGTCTGAATGCTGGCAAGCCGTGCGGTCAATGTAGTTTCCAATGAATTAGCCATTAAGTTTTCGAAAAATTAAGAAGCTTGAAATATACGCATATCTAATGAATAAATCACCTTGAATTAAGCATAAAGGACACTTTCAGAGGCGAGTTATAAAACCTCATCTGCTATGAAGCTTTGAGGGAACCGGTGAGTGCATCTATTTTATACCTGGTCATATTACCAGTGAATGAGATACCCCGGCTTCGCTACCATTGACAGAGCTTTTCGCTGGATTGCCCAAGGAAACTTAACTTTTGGAAAGTTTAAAACTTTCCAAAAGTTATTGATTTATAATTATCCCTATTTGTTGAAAAAACATATAGATATACTGAATATAAGCCTGCTATAAGGTTAATCACGCAATGCCGTATTGGGAAAAAATAGACCTTGGTGAGGCCACATCTTAATTTCCTCCAATTATGCTACAAAGTTCCTCCATGGTTCCTCCATAAAATACATGGAGCTACCATGGAGAATACATGGAGCTACTATGGAGCTGGACAAGCTTTGATCAGGATAAAAAAAGCCGTTATTTCAGCCTAAAAAAAGGATATATTTAGTGAAGGCGAGCCGACTGGTGATGGGTGTTATTTGTTTAGATAAGGCTTTCTTAATACGGAGGTAGATTGAAGAATGGCTTCATAAGTTCTATTTTAGGGATAAATTATTTATTAATAACGATATAATGGTTTGTAAAGGGAGCATTTGAGACAAGGATGATTATATCAGCCCCGACGGGTGCAAATCCGCAAAGCGAGACGGAGGGGGTAATAACATTTATTATGACATATCCACCCATGTACGTCAAAGACCATAGCATTTATATCACCAATAGCTCATCATTACACCAACGCGAAAGGGTGTAAATTCGTCAAGCGCAGACGCTTGGCGTAGCACCTCTGTCTCTCATGCTCCGTTATTGAAGATCACCGATCTATAGGATCGGCATGTTGGTAGTAAAATGCTATAGAACTCATGAACCCTAAACACTCTTATAAACAGCTTCAAATCTCATAAGCCTGCC
>JBBDMV010000065.1:0-4862 GCA_040878115.1 Balneolales bacterium | reverse complement strand
ATAACCGTACTGCGGGTAGTAATCCAAATTACACCTGACAAAGTCATAGCATTCTTTTAGACTGACGTGGGTATTCTGGTGTATAAAGAAAAAAACACCCTTTTTGCCGGTTACTTACAATGCTGCGTTCGATTTAAAGCTATTTTATACTAGTTAACTTCCTTCTTTGTTTTCTCAACCAAGGCTCTGGGAACTCTAATATTCTCAACAAGCTCCTGTATTTCCGACGGCGGAGGTTTGGTGTACCTGGAGACAACTATAGCAACCAGGAAGTTTAGCAGCATTCCCAAGGTGCCTATTCCTTCTGGAGAAATTCCAAACCACCAGTAATCAGCGCTATTTATTGCTGGATTTATGAATGAAAAGTATATGATGTAACTTGCTGTGAATGTAATACCGGTAATCATACCTGCAATCGCACCTTCTTTGTTCATCCGTTTATAAAAAATCCCGAGCATAATAACAGGGAAGAAGGATGATGCGGCCAGGCCAAAGGCAAAAGCCACCGTCTGCGCTACAAAACCAGGGGGATTAACGCCAAAATAGCCGGCAATAAGAATAGTAAAACCTATCGCAATACGAGCAATATTAAGTTCTCCTTTGTCAGTTATATTGGGTAATAAGGTTCGTTTACCAAGATCATGGGCCACGGAAGTTGAGATTACAAGAAGTAATCCCGCTGCGGTTGAAAGAGCTGCTGCTAAAGCGCCTGCGGCTACCAGGGCAACAACCCAATTCGGTAGATTGGCAATTTCGGGGTTTGCCAATACCATGATGTCAGGATCAATTTGAAGCTCGTTAGCATCCGGATCAGCCGAATAGTTTATAAGGCCGTCTCCCGACTTATCATCAAAAACCAGCAAACCTGTGTTTTCCCAATTTGAAAACCACTGAGGTACTTCCTCATATTCAGCCTGATCGACCGTTTCAATCAAATTAGCGCGAGCGAATGCGGCGACAGCCGGAGCGGTACTATAAAGCAACACAATAAATATACAGGCATAACCGGCGGAAATCCGGGCATCTCTAACTTTCGGCACCGTGAAGAACCTGACAATGACGTGCGGCAAACCCGCAGTCCCAACCATCAGGGCCGCTGTTATAAAGAATACATCTATCGTTGATTTTGTGCCTGATGTATAGGCAGCAAATCCAAGGTCGGTGCTCAAACCATCCAACTTATCCAATAAAGTTAATCCAGAGCCATCTGACAGGACGCTTCCAAACCCAATTTGAGGAATTGGGTTATTGGTCATCATAATAGAAATATAAATTGCCGGTACCATGTAGGCAAATATCAACACACAATACTGGGCTACCTGTGTATAGGTTATTCCTTTCATGCCGCCAAGCACCGCATAAAAAAATACAATCAACATCCCGATAATTACACCTTCAGTAATGCCGACATCGAGAAATCGTGAAAAGACTATGCCCGCCCCGCGCATCTGTCCAGCCACATAAGTAAAGGAAACAAATATGGCACATACAATGGCAACCAGCCTTGCCCCACTCGAATAATAGCGATCACCAACAAAATCAGGGACTGTGAATTTTCCAAACTTTCTGAGGTAGGGTGCTAACAGAAGGGCAAGAAGGACATATCCGCCTGTCCATCCCATCAGATATACAGCCCCATCACGGCCTAAAAAGGCAATGAGGCCAGCCATTGAAATAAATGAAGCGGCCGACATCCAGTCTGCCGCGGTTGCCATACCATTGGCCACCGGATGAACGGCACCACCGGCTATATAAAAATCATTTGTTGAACCCGCTTTTGCCCATATTGCTATCCCTATATATAAGGTGAAGGTTATGCCTACTATTATAAATGTCCAGGTTTGAATATCCATACTTACTTTGCAAATTTACTATTGGGGTGATTATTATACCTCATCGAAGCCAAATTCTTTATCCAGGTTATTCATCAGTCTCACATAAACAAAGATTAAGATCACAAATACAAATTGGGAACCTTGCTGAGCAAACCAGAATCCTAAACCGAAGCCTCCAATTTGTATAGCATCCAGTTGATCAACCAGTAGGATGCCAAAAACATACGAAACCAAAAACCATATGCTTAACAGTATAGCCATATAGCGAAGGTTTCTGGACCAATATTCCTTTGCTTTATCTTCCATAAGAATCTCTTATAAGTGAATGGGTCTCACCGCGTCTTTTATTGACGAGATATTGTATAACAGCATTATTTTTACTAAATAATTGAATAGTAAAAATCATTAAAACAGCAAGCTGATTATAACATAATTTTTTTCCGAAAACAATTATTTAACACATCCAGCTTATATCCTACCATCTAAGGCAAAAAAGACATGTTCATATTTTCGCCCAAAGTATTTACATGAATAACCAAAATAAAATCCACTTACAGATATGGTCCAAATTTTGTACTGCCCCGTGTTTACATGAAGAAACTACGGAGAAGACATGGGGAATTGATGGAAGAGGTTAAAGTTTTTGAGGGCTTTCTTATTCTGGCAAGGCAAAAGCTACATAAGCGTCACCAGATGGCGTTCCCAGTTTGCCCCCGCCTGCAGCGATAACAACGTATTGTCTGCCTTTTATTTCATAAACACTTGGGGTGGCATACCCAGCAGCAGGGAGATCGTACTGCCATAATAGTTCTCCCGTTGCCTTGTCAAAAGCTCTGATCTTTTCATCCAAAGTAGCGGCAATAAATACAAGGCCACCGGCTGTTACCACAGGACCACCGTAATTCTCTGTTCCCGTGGGTGGAATTCCTTTCTCCTTCAATTCCGGATACTCTCCAAGGGGAATACGCCAGACATATTCTCCGGTATTTAGATCAATAGCATTAAGGGCACCCCAGGGCGGACTGTTTGCCGGGTATCCCTCCGGGGTCTGAAATTTTTTATGGCCGGTAAACCTGTAGGGGCTTCGGACTTGCTGAGCATGGATATCCACCGCGCTGCTTTCTGTTTCCTCAATAGTAAAATGCTCCTCATCGATCAGGTAGTTAACGATGGCCTGTTTATTTGCATCGGAAAGATGGCTGAAGGAAGGCATCATACCACGGCCGCTATTGATCAGGCTGAATAACCCTTCAGCGGGATATCGTTGTTCTATATCAAGTAAGGAGGGGTTGTTTCCACCACCCTTCCTGTCAATGCTATGGCAGGATACACAGTTGGCCCTATATAATTCCCGTCCCCTGGCAATCGTATTGGCGTTGCCGGGAGATGATATTTCGTCATTCAACTCAGCCTCAGGGACCATCGTAGCGGTCCAGGGTACTTCATTATTATTGACATAGAGTATGCCCGTTTCAGGATCAAAGGCACTCCCTCCCCATTCCGCGCCACCATCAAACCCTGGAAAAATTAACGTACCTTCCAAAGAAGGTGGCTCAAAGATATGACTGCTTTTTAAACTTTTCAGTTGCCGGCTAAGCTGGTCCTGAGCCTCTTCAAAAATATATGGGTTAATATCATTCTCGGTCATGTCCTGCCGCATAAAAGGTTCAGGCCGTGTTGGATAAGGCTGTGTCGGCCATGCCTGTTCACCTTTAAGTTCAGTTTCTATCGGTACAGTTTTCTCTTCTATAGGAAATAATGGATCTCCCGTTTCACGGTTAAATAAGAAAACGAATCCTGTTTTAGTGACTTGAGCTACAGCATCAATTTGTTTTTCATTATGTGTGACCGTTAGCAACGCGGGCTGTGACGGGAGGTCATAATCCCATAAATCATGGTGTATCGTCTGAAAATGCCATACCCTTTCACCTGTTGAGGCATCGAGTGCCAGCAGGGTATTGGCAAATAAATTACTTCCTTTTCTTTGTCCTCCATAGAAATCATTAGAAGCTGACCCGGTCGGGGCGTAAACAATCCCCCGTTGTTTATCTAATGATAAACCTGCCCATGCATTGGCATGGCCTACCCTTTTATAGGCAAGAGGATCTTCCCAGGTATCGTATCCATATTCCTCCGGATGAGGAATGGTGTGGAAAACCCAGACGAGCTCACCCGTGAGAACACTAAAGGCTCGTATACTTCCCGGTGTACCCCGAAGCGCAGTCGAACCACTGATAAACAGATCTTCATAGATGACACCCGGGGAAGTTGAAAAAATAGTCCCGTCTTTACGATCCCCAAGTCCCTGCCTGAAGCTGGCCCTGCCCCCCTGGCCAAACTCCTCAACCAAGGTGCCGTCCAGGGCATTGATAGCATAAAGCCAGGGACCTGCCGTATATAAAATACGTTTATCATCGCCATCCTCCCAATAAGCAACGGCACGGTTCCTGTGCTGATGAACGGTATTTGTCGTATCGGCAAAAGGATCAAATACCCATTGCTCTTCGCCTGACGCGGCATCCAAAGCAATTACTTTTAACCTGGGGGAAGTAGAGTATAATGTGCCGTCAACAATAATGGGGTTGGCTTGCATCTCCGTGTTACCATCTGCACTTGTATCCCCGGTATTATATACCCACTCTACCTCAAGCTGGTTAACATTCTCAGCATTAATTTGATCTAACTCAGAGTATCGTATTGAAGAAGAACTGCCACCACGTACCTCCCAGGATTTGTAGTCTGTCCGGTTTTGATTGCCCTTTTCGTTTTCGTATTCCGAACAACTTGTAAGGAAGGTTAAAATGGCAATAGCCAGTACTTTGCTATACATAGATTCAGAGCGCATTATTATATGTACAAACCTTTTTAATGATCATTATTCATTCCTTGTATTCCCTATAATACAATTTAATAAAAGCTTTCCTGTGATTTTTTTATAAAAATAAGACACAAAAAGCCTGAATACGGGAAACTCAATGACATCTTGCATTCCCGGGGCTTCCCCTTGAACAACGCCATATCAACACC
>JBBDMV010000064.1:0-26416 GCA_040878115.1 Balneolales bacterium | reverse complement strand
TAAGATAAGGATGAGCTGGTGAAAATACTGCTTTTTCCATGGCAATAACTATTGAACTGAATGTTATGACAAACCACAGGATTGTTTTATCGATAAAATAGGTTCATGTAGATAGCGAAAAGGTATAAATCGGGAGAAAACAAAAGAGAAATCAGGCATTGAACTTATGGTATGGACATCTTATTAATCATCGTTGGAATGTTAATGATCGCATTTACCCTATTGCCGCTTATTCGAACGAATACATGGTGGGTTCGGGTATTTGACTTTCCGCGGCTGCAGATTTTTGTTGTTTCCGCTTTTACCCTGGCTGCTCTGGTGCTGTATAAAGGAGATTTGGTTAATGGGTTCATATTGCCTTTTGTATTGTCGTTATGTGTGGTTTATCAGGGTTATATGATATACCCCTATACCTTCCTGTCACCCAGGCAGGTCCCATCGAGCAACACCAAAAGGGGAAACGCCTTTAGCTTATTGACGGCTAATGTTTTAATGGAGAATCGTGATTCAGTCCATTTGAAGGCGCTTATTGACAAAAATGATCCCGATATCATATTAGTGGTTGAAACTGATTTATGGTGGGAGGAAGCACTAAGAGATTACGAGCATGACTACCCGTACGTTATTCACCGGCCTCAGGATGATACGTACGGTATGCATCTTTATTCCCGCCTTGAGCTCATCAACCCTGAAGTGCGGTTCTTGGTGCAGGATTATGTTCCTTCCATATGCGGACGGATAAGGTTGCCATCAGGGACGGAGACCGATTTCTATTGTTTGCATCCGCCACCGCCTTTCCCCACAGAAGCGGAATCATCAGCGGAAAGGGATACGGAATTATTCCTGATTGCGAATGAAATTAAGAAACGAAACCGTCCCGTGATCGTATTGGGCGATTTGAATGATGTAGCCTGGTCTCGCACCAATAAAATATTCCAAAAAATCAGTGGGTTATCGGATCCCCGGGTGGGGCGGGGGTTTTACAATACCTTTCACGCAAAGCTGCCTTTCATCAGGTTCCCTTTGGACCATTTCTTCGTTTCCCATCATTTTAGCCTTCTTGATTTCAGGCGACTCCCTCATTTCGGTTCGGACCATTTCCCTGTATATATTGCTTTAAGCGATGGGGCAGGTGATAGGGTATAGCTATCAACTAACTTCCTTTTACGACCGGGATTTCCAGCCGCTTGTTTGTAATAACATTATTAAAAATTAACTTGATGATTAAAAGGTATAATATTATCATGTACTTAAGGCGTTGACTTTGGGAACCGAAAATCGGGGAAAGGTCAAAAATCCCGAGGTGTCAGGAACAGGTATGAAAATACCTGAATCTTGTTTTCAAGAGCACCAATATATACTGAAGCAACGCCTTTTTATATTTTTTGGCCACCTATAAGGACGTTGGCTTCCTGTCTGTGATTCGGGCAAAAACAACTTCCCGAGCGTCAGGAAAAACTATTCATTATTCATTCGAATGGTTTCTGCCAGGAGCAATTTTCCTGGATACAACGTCCTTTATTTTATTTGTACGGATTTATCATTATTGAATGACATATGGATAGGGTATTTATATGTCTGTGCCCTCTGGTTACAAATTAGATTTTCAACATCTTGCCTGCCAGACTTAAAGTCTTTTTATTTGTACCATGAAGGGCCTTGAAATGAAGTTCAGCGATGTTATGATATAATAAGTAATCTGTAGCTTCTTTAACAATTTGCTGCTTGGCGAAATTATTTATTTTTTCTTTCTCAAAGCTATAGGTTAATTGTGATAAATTATGATAGCCATATCCCCCAACACCCCACACTTTATCCCAGGAATTTATATGGGAATGCCGGTAATGCGTTATCATATTGGCCAGCCATTTTGTTTTATCATTTTTGAATGCAGTGGCTAAGTATTCGGATTCTGCATGATGGGAATCACATAAAGGGCAGTAGAATTTAGTTTGTGCGGATGTGGTGGTTTTATAAATCTGCTGCATCACAACCTTCTCATTGGTTAATTCATCAAACCACACATATTGATCAATATCGCAATTATACCATGTGTTTTTATCAATTCTATAGACTTCATGCTCATCTATGAATTTCCTGGTCTTATCAAGAAATTCAGTAAATAAGTTTTCCATTTATTGGCCTTCCAGGTCTAAATTTGTTATATACGTCCTCTCTCAAATGCATGAAGCAAAATACCGTTAGAAATGATTAACTTCAATAAGCATGGCATTCATTCAATATGATAAGGGATACGTTAGAACGTGCTTGCACTTGGGATAATGCTTCCGGTGCTATAGATATGCGGAAGCAGATCTTGCTGATTCTGCAAGTTCCTACGTCACACATATTCACGCCTTTCCTTTTCAACTGTAAAAAAGATATTAACAATGCCCCCGGTTATCGGGCAGGCTTAACGAGATGTACAACGTCTGGCCTGATTGTAATTACAACCAGGCAAAGGTAAAAAGTATACCCACGCCACCTAGATGCGATTCTTGATGTGTACCAGGCAAACGAGCTGCCTTTTCTTAAGTGATGTGTTAGGTTTTACAAACGTTCACCAAGGTTAAATGATTTAGCAGCACTATATAAAGAGCAACTAGATTTGTATAATGACGTTTGATCATAAATTGAGCGAATGGCAGTTGTGATCTCTTTAAATTGAACCCGATATGGATACAAAATTGGATATTATCAAACACCTAACACATCTCCCATTATTATTTCTGCCTCTGCTATTAATTGCTCAAACCGGGTATACCCAATCCGGTTCATCTGGAGTTACCGGAATATTGCAAGATGAAACCGGTGAGGCCATTGTAGGTGCATCCGTAGTTGTCTATGAAGATGAATCAGAAGCTGATATGGTTACAGGAAGGTCCAGCGATTCAAATGGCGAATTTGACATTGAGATTGAACCGGGTAGCTATTTATTGAAAATAACGTTTATTTCTTACGAACCCTACAGAACAAATTTGGATATTGCTTCAGGAGAGGTTGAAGACCTGGGTAATGTATCTCTTGAAATTTCCACCAGTCATCTGGAAGAAATTGCCGTTGAAGGCGAGCGGTCAAGGATGGAAATGAACTTTGACAGCCGTGTCTTCCATGTGGAAGAGGATATTACCAGTATGGGCGGTTCCGCGTTGGATGTAATTGATAATGTTCCCTCATTATCGACTGATTTTGAGGGGAATATCAGCCTTCGGGGCAATCAGGGGGTCACGGTATTGATCAATGGCAGGCCTTCAAGTCTGGTCCGTAATGGTACCGACGCGTTGAGCAGTATTCCCGCGAATATGATCGAATCGGTCGAGATTATCACCAATCCATCTGCCCGGTACGCGGCGGAAGGTTCGGGAGGTATAATAAACATTGAATTGAAAGAGGGTGCGAGCCTCGGGTTAAATGGTTCGGTTTCAGCAAATACAGGCTATCCGCATGATCACGAAATCTCCGGTAACTTTAATTATAATGTAAATAACATAAACTGGTTTTTGAGCAGTAACCTGGAGTATGATTCACAGCCCCGATCAAGCCAGGTATTCCAGCAGTCTGCATCGGCAGATCCTCCCATTTATGAGCAATTCAGTAGTTCTGATGATTCTGAAACAGAGGGAAGAGTACGCTTTGGCGCCGATATTTTTCTACCTGCTGATCAGCTGCTAACCGCCACCGGTAGTTTTGATGCAGAAAATGGTGAAGGCATATCGGATGTACAATATATTGATTACACAATGGACCGGGATATCGTCCAGGAGATCAACCGGGAAGATGTTGAAGAACAGGGCGAAAATGGTTATGATTTTCGGCTGGAATATGAAAATAGATTTGATGAGGAAGGAGATCACCGATTAACCGCCGACGTGGATTTTGAGTTTGGCTCGGAACAAGAAAGTTCTTTTTTGACGCAATCGCAGGAGCTGGGTAACTCAGACCTGCCAAATCAGCGTACGGATAATCAAGAAAGTTATAACGATTATCGAATTCAGGCAGATTATGAACGTCCGGTAATGGATAACGGGCGTTTTGAAGCCGGTTATCGTTCTACCATAGATCGGTTTAAGAATGAGTTCATCGTTGAAGAACAGGAAGGTGAAACTTGGGAGACGCTTCCTGCCTATAATGACAATTTTCAATTTAATGAATCCATACACGCGGGCTATGCTATATTTTCAGGTCAGGCCGACCCATTTACTTATCAGCTGGGATTGCGCTTAGAGCAAACAAACATTTACACGGAACTGGATTTGTCTGGTGAGACGAGCGATCAATCGTACCTAAATCTTTTCCCCAGTGCGTTCCTTACCTATCGAATTGGTGAAGGGAGTTCATTACAAGCAAGCTACAGCAGGCGTTTGTCTCGCCCCAGACATTGGTGGTTGCTGCCCTATTCCGGCTATTCGGATTCTCGGAATATATCAAGGGGAAACCCAGCCCTGGAACCTGAGTTTAGCAACTCATTTGAAGCAGGATACTTGCGCCATTGGGACTCAGGTTCCGTGCTTTCCAGCGCGTATTACCGTCATCGAACGGGTGTAGTTGAACAAATTGTAACTCAAGGGCAAAATGATAATGGTGATCCGATCACTACTCGCTTCCCGATCAATCTTGCTACGGAAGAAGCCTGGGGGATTGAATTTACGGCAGATCAGGAATTATTTGAAAATCTTCAGCTGTCGGGAAGCCTGAACCTTTATAGTTCTGAATCCGAAGGAACTTATGAAGGGGAGGAGTTATCTAATGAGACGCAGTCGTTTCAATCAAGGTTACGGGTCCGCTGGAGATTTTTGGAGGGATGGAACTTTCAATCATACTCGGGCTACAGAGGCCCACGATCAACCACCCAGGGCCGTACGGCCGGTAGTTTGTATGTAGGCGGGGGGTTAGCAAAGGAATTGTTTGACCGGGCTGTAACAATATCTTTGAATGTACGTGACCCATTTAATTCCAGAAATCACAATAGGATTATTGACGAACCCGGTTTTTATTCAGAAAGGTTCAATACGTATTCTTCCCGCTCCGTAAGGCTGAATATCAGGTATCGCTTTAGCCAGGATTGATTCTCCCGATGGTTGACTCTGTTGTTGTAGATTGCGCAGATCTGCACCAGTGGGGGATAGCTAAAAGTACGTCAGCTTATTTTAAATAACGAAACAATACGCGGCACGAAATTAGAAACATGCTAACAGGGCCAACTACAGAAAATGATTTGCACCTGTGCCCGTATATCAGCTTTATGATACCCCCAGTATGGATGTTCAGTGTTGAGGGGTTAATAAAATGATGTGCTAAATGGAGGCATAATGGTTGCTTTTGCTCAATCAGAACCTTTTCCTCCGGTTATTTACTTAACAGGCGATATGGACGTGTACTTGCCTCCTTCTTTCTCGGGTCTTAAAATGTTCCAGCCTCTCCATCTCCCCCCGCACTATGAGTCCTTTTACCTTTGCATTTTGTAAGTATTTTATTTCGTATTACATAACATACCACCGTCATCTACATTGCAGATATGATGCTGACCGAAATGCAGAATCATTGTGTTGAGCTAATACGATTATACATGACATATATACTAAATTTGGGTATTTTGCTTTTAGGCTGTTCTGCAATTATCTATTAAACTGCGCATAATTTTAATCACCCGTAACTTTCGTTGAATGAACTGGTTTGTCTTATACACCAGACCCCGATTTGAAAAAAAGGTTGTAAAGGAACTTGAAGAAAACGGATACGAAGCGTATTTGCCTCTGAGAAAGGAGTTGCGACAATGGAGTGACCGTAAGAAGTGGGTTGAGGAACCTTTGTTCAGAGGTTATGTATTTATTAAAACGGAAATAAAATGGTTGTCAGTGGCAACACAGATAAGCGGGGTTGCAGCTCCGATTACATTTAACGGTAAGCCGGCAGAAGTTCGGGAAGATGAAATTAAAACTATTGGGAGAATTCTTGCCGGTCCGGATGCTTACCATGTTGAAGAAGTTTCATTTATCAAGGGCGAAATGGTAGAGATCACGGAAGGTCCCCTAAAAGGTCTTACAGGGAAATGGACGGATTACAGGGGAGGCAAACGCGTTGCCATCGTCATAGAGCAACTCCAAAAGCATCTGGCTATAGAAGTTCCCGTAGCTTATGTACAGAAGGTGAAGAAGTAATCTTTTGGAATTAAGAATTACGAATAACCAAAAACCAGAAACCAGAAACTAACCCTTCAACACGGGGAATTCTATATATGAAGAGCAAAGCTTATCCAGCGTATCTTTAACGTGACTGGAGATGATGATGGTCCCGCCCTTATCACGGTAACCTTCGAGGAGGTTGATGCAGGCGTTTACGCTTTCCACATCAAGGGCGCGAAATGGTTCGTCGAGTAAAATGAGGCGGGGTTCGGCAATCAGGCTTGCGGCGATGAGTGTTTTTTGCATCATTCCACCGGAATAGGTACCCAGCAGGTTCTCCCGTCGTTCATCAAGCAGAACGGAATCAAGCATAGATGATACCTTTTCATTGGACTGCTTATCCCATTTCTTTTTGGAGCGAAGGATCCATTCCAGCAATTCCATGGCGTTGAGGTAAACGGGTAAATTATTGGAATCACCGGCGAGCCCCACGTGCTTCAGGAATTGATGAGGTTGCTCATGGATATCGAACCCTTCATAAAGAACATGACCTTCAGATGGGAAGGCTGTAGCCGACAATAACCTGATAAAGGTTGTCTTGCCGGAGCCATTGGGCCCGATGAGGCCAGTGGCCGTGCCTTTCTGGAAACCGACATCCATCCCGCTGAGCACATATGCTCCGGTTCCGTAGCGTTTACTAAGGTGTTCAGTTTTTAAAATATCAGACATAGCGTTTCTGGAATTGATATTCGTGCAGCCGTGTGATAATAATGGCCGTCATTATAGAGAAAATCAGATCAAATGCAGCCCAGTAGAGAGGCAGGCTAACCCCGAGGTCAGCACGAAAAACAGCCACTACACCTAAAGAAAGTATAATTGCCGGTGTCCAGCGAACATTGACGAAGAATCGGGTTAACACCCAGCTTGAAGGGCTTTGAATAGTTAACTGAAAGGGTAGAGGCGCGAACTGTGGTGTTGTGAGAATATATGATGCCACGTTTTTGGCCGTAATCATAATGACAAGCCACGCGGAAATCAGATTGAAAGAAACGTCTATCCAGAACAGGAACCAAAGGAAAACGATAAATAGCAGCATGATCCGTCCCATTGGCAGCCGCCTGTCGAGCTGACGCAGGCAGGCCCATACGGCGTGGCGCCATCTATGGGGAACCCAATATACGGCATCATATGCAATGGGTTCACGTTCTTCCCGGTTAAAGGCTTTTGGGTTCCGGAATAGCTCATCATAAAAGGCATTGCCCCGATAAAAGTACTTATCATAAACCAAACGAAGTTTCCCCAGTCGTAATCCCGCATAGGCGAATAAAAGTAGCCCCGGCAGATAGGGGAGGGCAGCAACATTAAAAGCCGTTAAATAAGCTGTCAGCACCACGAGAAGCATACCTGTGGCGGCAATCATGGAAGTGGCCGTTAGAGACGGAATCATTCCCGGCGGAATGGCGGAAGCCTGGCCGGTTACTTCAAGGCTTTTTAATAGTCTTACCCCGCGCTTGCCTTCGTGCCATTCCTGAGAAAGCAGTCCGATGATTACAAAGCGGTAAAAGGCATAAGATGCCACAGCGCTTACAATGATGATGCCCTGGGCAAATAAGGAAGCTTTTTGAGCTAACTCTACGAACCACCTGCCGGGATCATAAAAAGCGAGTAGGGCATAGGTCATATATAAAATCAGCAGTAACGGAAAAAGTTTTCTGGCCTGATGAAGCATCAGCGTGGCGGGCCCGGGATTGAGCATTTGTATCCAATCCAACCGCTTGTCGGGGAAGAGCAGGTGGGGGATGATGAAGGCAAAGAAGCCCGCAAGAGCAAATCCCCAGAATCTTGAGGTTACGGTACGTTGTTCCAGGGTGGCATCCCCGGCTAACAAAATTACGGCGTATATGATCATCCCCGCGACCAGGATAGATGCAATCCGGGTCAGTAGAGTCGGTCGTGATTTGGTAATTTGTGTGATCTTCATAATTTGATTTTAAACAAGCTCAAAGTATACTACAATTCTTGTTGTTATAAAACCGCTAACCACAAAGAGCGCGAAGTTTTGCACAAAAGCAAGGTAGTGTGCCTCACGGAACATCAGGTTAATTCCGTATAGCTTTGCCTCTCACACATTGATTCGGTGTCTTCGCTGATGCTTTGTTATATTGATTGTAAATACAAATTTCTAAAAACCAATAAACCATATGTCTCTTGATTTAACAACCCCCGCTCTTTTATTTCCGGCCATCTCATTGTTGTTGCTGGCCTATTCTGGTCGGTTTCTTGCTATTGCCAGTTTAATTCGAGACCTGCATGGAAAATACATTGAAAATCCCCGGTCAGTTATTTTTGGGCAGATCGAAAACTTGCGCCGGCGCATCAACCTGATCAAGCAGATGCAGATTTGGGGTGTTGGTAGCCTGCTACTGTGCGTTGTTTGTATGTTCCTGCTGTATGTAGGTTATTACAGTGCCGGTGCCGTTGTCTTTGGCGTAAGTTTAATCATGCTGATAATCTCGCTTTGGCAATCCATCCTGGAGATACAAATGTCTAACGATGCACTCAACCTGGAATTAAGCGATATGGAAAAAGACCACCCCCAAAAAACTTAATAGTTGAAGTAAATATTATTAGTCAAAAAGAGCAGACAAATCTTCAAGAGTTAGGTTTTCAAAGCTGTCTATGATTTTATCGCAATCTGAGAGCTCTTCAGGAGTATGGGTAGTGGTTATCCCGATAACCCTGGCTTTTGCCCGTCGTGCCGACTCGACACCGGCAAGAGAATCTTCAAACACGATGCACCGGTCAGGGGAGAAGCCTAAAGCCCGTGATGTTTTTAAATATATTTCAGGATCGGGCTTACCGGTTGTCACGTGAGAGGAATCCAGTATAACATCAAAATGATCTTTAATCGATAATTCCGACAAGATAAAATCGACATTTTCAACCGGGGCTGATGTGGCTACGGCAAGTTTGGTCCCTTTTTCTTTAACCATATTCAGGAATTCTTTTAATCCCGGGACCATTTCCTCCTTCGGGTTAAAGATGTCACGGAATAAACTTTCTTTGTCATGGGCTATTTGTAGTGCTGTTTCATTTGGAATATCGCCAAATACCTCCCGAATCCACTCAGTGTTGGTTCTCCCAAAAATCTTCTTTTCGAGAAAATCTTCACTGATTTCTTTATTATGCTCTCTAAAGAATAGATTGAGTGATTCTTTATGCTTAGGATTGCTATCGACCAGAACGCCATCCATGTCAAAAATTACGCCAAAGCTATTATTCATACTCTTGTGGTTTCGGGTTATAAATTGAGCCGTTCTTGAACAGCATTATGCATTCAAGATACAACCCGTTGTATTAAAAACACCCCAACCCACGTCAGTCCGGGCGCAAGTTGGGCTCACGATGCCCAATGTTGCTTCAAATAGTCATCCCAACTGAAGTTGAAGACTTCTCTAATGTAACCCATCAGGTCTTCGACTTCGCCGGGTAAGTGCCAGATATATGTTCAGGCTTTTCTGCCATCCGGCGGCATTAAGACTTACGTTGATTCACCAAATAATTTTGCTTTCTTTTCAAACTTCTTGAGTGTTTGCACTATGCAGTGAAGTAAAGTCGATTAAATTGAAGCTATGGTAATACTTCATGATAGACTGCTTGATGCTATAAAGGACAAAAGCGTCAGCGTCGCGAATCCCCTCAAGATTTTTGTAAAGGCGCTTCCGGGCTTCTACCACTCCGTTGGAGGTCCAGATATAGCGACTGCAGGTCCTCATTAACCATAACTGGCGTTCCTCAGCCAGCGTTTCGAAATCCTTGCCGGTTTCTTCATCAGATAACCACTTTTGCCACCTGTTGCTGTCGATCACCGCGTCTTTCAAGGCTGCTTCCAGGCCGGAGTCTTTGCCAACTTTCTGCTCAAGCTTTACAAGCTTCATTAAGGCTATAAATTCCTCCTCGGTGTATTCCGGCCCAACATTGGCCCCGCCCATACCGCTTAAAGGATAATCTTCCGGGTTGTCTACATAATCTGAATAATGGCCTTTAATCAATGCATTATACGGAATAACCTGTTCGGTTAATTGTTGGGCGACATCAGGGTCAAAAAGAGTAGTGTGGAGGTCGGTGCCGACTTTGCCAACCACGAAGCAAGGCCAGGCGTCTTCCAGTCCTCTGGCTTTTAAACCATCATCAAGGCCCGAGAGAAATGACCTGAAGCTATCCATATTGGCTAAACCTCCATGGACTTCTTCGGTCCCGACTTCATAGCTGACGGGAGGAAGGTTCTTGCCGCGCCGGTAGGTTTCAGCGTGTTCAATCATTTCGAGAGTTCGTTCAACCACGAGATCAATGGGAATAGGCGCACCGTTGCCCAGAGTTTTGTCGACGGTGGGGTCAATATGAAGCAGAGCGTAATCGGCGTCAATACAAGCTTCCAGCGACTTCTTGACGGCTTCCATGGTTTCTTCATAACTGTAATTCTGGCTGGAATGCTTGTCTTTGAGCCAGGGGCCCCCATGGTCAAGGCAAGGAAGGATAAGAGATTTCAAGCCAATGTGATCGGCTTCGTTTTGAAGGAAATCGGTAAGTTCTTGCGGAGTCCATCCCGTATATCCACCATCCGTATCAACCTGATTTAAAGTAGCAGCAAATAAGATCGGAGCATTTGCTTCTTTTGCTGCTAATAATGCCGCCCGCGTGACAGATTCCGAGTTGGGACAAACCGCCAAGAGCGTTTTTTTATATTCGTTTTGATGAATAAGCTGATGAATGAGGCCTTTTATGATGGGTTTTTTCATTGTGTCATTTCTGTATTGGATCAACAATTATCCGCCACGAGCGTAATATTTGCTGAAGAATTAATGTTAAATCGTTCTTCTGAAAGAACCTTGTTATGGTGCATATTTTTTTTTGTCTTTATTCCAGTTGTAAAGCCTGACACCTTTTACTATACGGCTATACAAAGCATGATCACCCGAGGTTGGATCGTCTACATTAATATCTCTTCGATAAGAGGAAAAAAGCCCAAATAATTGCCCGAAAAGGACCTGAATGTTTACCTGATAAAGGTTGGGAATGTTGAGTTTTCCATCGGGGTCGTATGTAATGTAATGGACAGAACTTTCGTCTTCACCATTATGAGATGTTTTCTCGGGAGCCTGGGCACCGACTACTACTGTTTTGGTCCCAAGTTCATGAAATTGCTTGCGGAACTGAAAAAGAACATCCAGTTCATAACGCAATGTAAATTCATCGGCGGAAAGAAAGAAACAAACGAGGGTATTGGAATCAACCGCGGAAATCGGCCCATGCCTGAAGGCCATGGTATCTTCACCTTTTGCAATGATCTGACCAGCAGTGAGTTCCTGCACTTTTAGTGCAGATTCAGCAGCAGCGCCAAGAAGTTCGTTATTGCCCAGGTAAAATGCACGCGTTAAAGCAGGGGATGCAAGGTCATAAATTAGGTTTGAATAAGTCTTTAAAAGATATTCTCCAGCTGTTGCAGTTCGTTCGATAAGGTCTTGAAATTGCTCAATGTTATCCAAATGTGCCAAAGCCTGTGCGGCAATGATCATATTGCTAAACGAACTTGTCATAGCAAGTCCCTGATCATTTGTGGCCTCATCCAGGACAATAGTATAAACTTTATCGGTGTGTTGTTTTGCCAGATTAACAAGTTTTCCGTTTTTGTTGCATGTGATAACAATATGATGAGTAATATTTTGGAAGTGGTCCAATGCCATTTCCAAAACAGCAATGCTTTCAGGACTGTTTCCAGACCGGGCAAAATGCAGCATTACATGATTTTGATCATCAGAGAAAAAAGCACCCGGATTGGCTGTAATACGGGTCGTAGGCCAATTGTTACAATTGGTTTTAAGCTTGATCCTTAACAAATCAACAAGGGAAAGCCCGACATAATCTGATGTTCCGGCACCTGTTAATATCAAGTTCGGACGGTCTTGGTCATTGTAAAGTCCGGCGTTGGTCAAAAAACTTTTGAGTTTAGGCGCTTGATCTGCCATAAGAGCAGCTGTTTTGCGCCATAGAAAAGGCTGCTGAATGATCTCTTTAGGCGTATGCGTTGTCCCGTTTTGGGGATGAGCTACCAAACTAGTTAATTTATTTTTATTGGCATACAGCTGGTTAAGGTAAACCTCCAGAGAAGTGGAATTTGTTTTCATTTAATTATTATTATGGAAGTTACTTACGTATTTATTATTAAACAACTATGTTATAATACACTTGAATATCTTCTGTTCGTTCAGGAGAGATCTTTTTTTGAATGTTTGCCCATTGCCATTTTGAAGCGTGCAAACTCTCCCTGATTTTTTAAAGCAGCAGTCCCGCCAGAAGCCGATGTTGAAAAGGCACTTACTAAAAGCCCCGACTGCAGGCATTCTTTAATAGGATTACCTTTTAAATATTGGGCCAGAAAACCTGCATTAAAACTATCACCGGCACCTACCGCGTCAACCGAAACTACCGGAAGGCCGGGAAGGCTGTAGCTCTTATTTCCTTGTCGGGCTTTTACCCCTTCAGCGCCACAAGTTGCGATTACAATGCCCGCTCGTTCGGAAAGCGAAGATAAGGCTTTATCCAGATTTTTTTCTCCGCTTATCAATAGGGCTTCCTGGTCATTTGGAAGGAATACATCTACGAACGATAACACATCCAAAACATCGGCACCCCATTTTTCTTCAGGGTCCCAATTCGTATCCAGTGAAGTGGTTAGGCCCAGTTCTTTCGCTTTTTTAAATAAATCTTTGCATGAAGGGCGTAATCCTGTTTGAAGGTAAAAGGATGACAGATGTAAGTGTTTAGCCTGCTTCACATAACCCCAGGGGATATCTTGTATTACCAGCTCTTCCATGGCACCGGGATAGGTCAGCGCTCCTCTGTCATCTTGAAAGGTATATATGGCCGTCACACCGGTTGCGACGCCCTCTGTTTTAATAATATGTTGTGTATCTACGCCGCTTTCATCAAGGCTATTTACGGCATATTTGCCAAAAGTATCATCCCCTATACGGCCGACAAACCCGACATCCAGCCCAAGGTTCGATGCATTTGACGCCAATATTGCCGATGAGCTTCCGAGGGTGAGCGTCATGGCCTGTGCTATACGTTCTTTGCCTAATTCGGGCAACTTATTGACGTTATCCAGGATTAGGTCGATGTTCAATTCCCCAACCACAATGAGTGTCGTGGAAGAGGGCTCACCATTTTGCATAGAGAAATTTCCTATTAGGTAGCATGGCAAAATGTGCACATACCAATTTTAAAATAATTGTACTGAAGATATTAAAGATTTATTTATAAAAACGCAACAAAAAAAGGCTATATAATTAGAATATGAAAGGATTCGTAACTAATCAGGATGAGTAATGCAAGACTTAAATCATACTTATACTCCATTACAGAATACCCATAATTATTTGTTATTTCCGTGAATGATAATTTGAAGATCTAAAAATTTAGAGTACCTTAGTGAATTAATTGGCAAAATATTTTTAATATATCTTATTCGTTAATTTAGATGTTATTTTATTTGATAAACAATGGCTAAATACAATGTAGCAGAACGTCGTAATCAGGCGCTGAAAGCTTTAAGGGCGAAAGGGCAAGTTTCCGTAATTGAACTTAGCGAAGTTTTGGAAGTTTCTGAAGTAACTATTCGAAAAGATTTAGAATACCTTGAGAAGAATAACCTTTTAATTCGTACACATGGCGGAGCTATGCAAAATGGTTACCTGGTTTATGATCAGCCGATAGAGGAAAAAGGAAAGCTGTATGCCGGGGAAAAAAGTTCAATAGGGAAAGCTGCCGCGAACCTGCTGGAAGACGGAGATTCAATTATTATGGATGCGGGAACTACCGTGCTGCAGGTAGCCCGCCAGATTAACAGGCGCAACCTGACCATTTTGACCAACGGTGTTAATGTGGCCATGGAATTATTTCGACTACCCGATGTTGAGCTCATTATGCTAGGCGGAATGGTCCGGTCAACTTCTGCTTGCGTGGTAGGTCCTTATGCCGAGCAAATGGTCCAGGACCATTCCTGCAGAAAATACTTTCTTGGTGTTGATGGATTTGACCTGGAACGTGGCCTTTCTACTACAAATACTCTTGAGGCTCACTTAAACAGGGTGATGATCGATGCTGCACAGGAAACCATCGTGGTTACAGATTCCTCTAAATTTGGCCGCCGGGGTTTAAGCAGGATTTGCGATATAGATCGAATAGATACAGTAGTTACTGATTCAGGCCTCCAGGATAAGATGAGGTCGATACTTGAGGATAGGGATATCCGAATTGTCATTGCGGATAATGCTGATTAAAATTCCTTTATTCAGCTTTGTTCTTGCCATAGCTGAAAGGAGATCCTTTTTCAGTAATTTGTTTTTTGCTTAGGCATTTCTATCCTGCTTTGTAGCCCGGTTTTTCTCACCGGGTTATTTTGTGGCAATAGGCATCAAATTAAGCCCAAAGCATCAATAGCCCTGGCGACTTTCAAAAAACCAGCGATATTGGCACCACTGACATAATCTCCAGGGGTTTCGTATTCTTCGGCTGTTTTGTGGCATAACCTATGGATATTGACCATGATTTCGGTCAGGCGGCTGTCGGTATATTTGAAATCCCAAACATCGCGGCTGGCATTTTGCTGCATCTCAAGGGCGGAAGTGGCTACACCGCCGGCATTGGCCGCTTTGCCCGGACCGAAAGCGACACCGGTTTTTTGGAATACTTTAATCGCTTTCGGTGTGGTGGGCATGTTGGCACCTTCGGCCACAAGGGTACATCCGTTTTTGACCAGTTTATTGGCATCGTCTTCACTTAATTCATTCTGGGTTGCACAGGGCAGAGCTATTTCGCAGGGCACCTCCCAAATGTTACCTTCGTGCACATAACGGGAGTTTTTGTGATGGTCCTGATACTCCCCAATACGTCCCCGCTTAACTTCCTTGATCTCCTTGACCAGGTCCAGGTCGATACCATTCCCGTCATAGATATAGCCATTTGAGTCCGAACAGGCTACTACCTTGCCACCCAGGTCAATGACCTTTTCCATGGCATATATGGCCACATTCCCGGAACCGGACACAACGCAGGTTTTGCCTTCAAAGCTTTCATCCCGCACTTTCAACATTTCTTTGACAAAATAGGCGAGTCCGTACCCGGTAGCTTCTGTACGGACCAGCGTACCACCCCAGTCAAGGCCTTTCCCCGTGATGGTTGCCGATTCGTAGCGATTGGTAATACGCTTATATTGCCCGAACAGATAACCAAGCTCGCGCTGCCCTACGCCAATATCCCCTGCCGGCACATCGGTATATTCACCCATATGGCGCGATAGCTCGGTCATGAAGCTTTGGCAAAAACGCATGACCTCTGAATCGGTTTTCCCTTTAGGATCAAAATCCGACCCGCCTTTTCCTCCTCCGAGTGGAAGTCCGGTAAGGCTGTTCTTAATGATCTGCTCAAATCCAAGAAACTTGATCACTCCACGGTTTACTGTGTCATGAAAACGCAATCCCCCTTTATAAGGTCCCAAAGCGCTGTTGAACTCAACCCGAAAGCCACGGTTAATATGTATTCCCCCTTCGTCATCTTGCCAGGGCACCCTAAATGTTATTTGCCGTTCGGGTTCACAAAGCCTTTCAAGAATTTTATTTTTTATAATTTCAGGATTTTTATCAACTACCGGCTTAAGTGAACTGAAAACTTCCAGAACGGCCTGGTGAAACTCTTGCTCACCCTGATTACGGCGTACGACGTGCCGGTATATTTTGTTTAAAGCATCGTGATTAATCATGAAAATACATTTACAAATTATGGATTGTGATTAAGAGCATAAATTAAGCATTTCAAAGTTCTATGTTTGATATTAAATAGGTTATAACAACCAATATGATGCACTGGCCCTGTTTGATTAAAGAATTATAATGAAAAAAGCCGGGCCTTCACCATATCAAAGCCAGAACAACGCCGTATCAACACCATATCAACACCGTATCAACACCGTATATTTACGTCTTTGATATGGAGTTGCTATGAAGCTGATTTGCCCTTGCTTAAAACAACCTCAACACCTTAATGGCATAATTAAAGAGAGGCATTTATGGCCAGCTTCCGGACCGATAGGGAAAAGTGGCTAAAAACAGACCAAACAGGCCCCTGGTTTTGAGGAAAAAGGACAGGGCATTTTGCCGCCTTTCCTCATCTGTCGATGATGGTATGAAGCTGTTACCGAATACCCGCTTGATGTTGATGAAGAAAGGGATATTGATATTCCAGAAGAGCAAGCGGAGCTGATCATTTCGCCCCGATGTTAGTACCATATGGGTGGATGCGTTGGTTTTTATAAACATGGGAGCTGTATCAAAAGGTATTGATGTAATTTTATCACCTAGCCTGAGTTCGATTAATATTTTTGAGCTTAAAGCTATCTGTCAGACAACGCAAAGTAAAGAAGACACAAAAATGCGTCAGCTATCAGCGCAATGTTAAATAGCAAAAAAGCCTGAAGTTCCTAATCTCTAATCAATTGAACCCCATCGGGGGTTCTTTACGACATGGCAGATAGAGCGGGTAGTGGATTGCAGATAGATGCTCCGTGAAGCGTCTGCGCTTCACGAAAGAACAACGCCCGGGAGCTGTGAGTACAACCAGGTCGGCACGAGTAGGAAGGGCGCACCGGCAGGCTTCTCTGGTAGCCAATAATATCTTTGTGCATTCCCGGTTACCGGGTGCAATTTCGGAAAGCTTGGACGCTTTCCGGAACGAGGTTGATACGCTATGATGGAGAGTCGGACATTTACCGTGTCTATTCTCAACTTTATGAGCATAAAAAGAGGCTAAAAATAAGCTGTTACATATTTCGCGGAATGGAATTTGACGACGCTTTTATAAGGAAAATAGAATCTATTAAGTTTCTATAGCCGCTGCGGGGTATTAACTGTACAAAAACTTCAGCCTCATCCATTCCCCAAACTGTATCCAGTCCTCTTTTGAGATCGTTTTGGTTAATGTCCCAATGAGGGCAAACAGGAGCAGGAATATAATCATAGACAGCCCAAGAGCTGCTATAGCTGCTATATTAGGAAATGCGAGATATCGGACCAGCCAGGCCAGAATACCACCAGCAATGGCGGAAGACATAACTTTAAGATAATAGGGAAACGGTAGCACCTTGTGGGCAGGGAGCTCCATATGCCCTCCAATTCTCCTCAAAACAACAACCCAATTGTAAAAATTAGCCAGGAGAGTTGAAAATGCGGCCCCGTTTATGCCCCACATCAAGGTGAAAGGCACACTAAGGACGATATTCGCCACAAGAAGGTTCAGGCTCGTATACAAGACCCCTTTCGTATCACCAAAAGCCTGTAAAATACTTCCGTAATGGGTGACCCTCATCAAAATAATAAGGCTATAAATTTGGAACGGGATTACGGCGGCCTCATACTCCTCTCCGAATAAGACGGTTATAAAATCGTAGGCGATAACCACGAACATCACGGTAAGGGGCAACACAACTAAACTTACCTTTTTAATTCCTTTGTACCAGAGTTGTAGCAATTCTTCTTTTTTACCATCGAGCTGCAGGCTTACATAGCGGCTGATCAGCACCGATCCTACCGCGAAAGGGATCACCCTGACAATGGGGATTTCTTGTGCTCCCACATTATATTCAGCCAGGGCCGCCGCAGGCAGGATTAAAGATACCACAAATTTATCGATAAACTTGTTGAAGCGGCTCACCAATGATGACGCACCGATGGGGATGGCAAATTTGATCTGTTCCTTAAGCAGGACTTTGCCTGAGGTTTCAACAAGGGGCGGCAGTACCGCCCACAGCCAGATGAAAGAGATGATAAAGCGGATAATGGAATAACCAAGCAAACAGTAAAGAGAAACCATCAGCGGGTAACCCAGGGCAAGCGGCCCGATGATAGCGCCAAAGGTCAGTGCACTTGTGAGAAGCTGGTACCAGGCCGCGTCCTTTTGCCGGTCGGCCGCCAGCAAAACGTTTGGCACAGGCCAGGTCGGGATTTCCAGAAAAGAAACCAGTGCCATAATAGGCAGGAACTCCATGATGGCCGCCTGGCTCGCTTCATCCCAATGCCCAAGCAGGCTGGGCACGGCAAAAGAAATGGCAAAGATCACCATAGCGGAAATGGTGGCCGTTACCATCATGATGGCGCAGGTCTGCAGGGCAAAGGCTTTTCGGGCATTTCGTGTTACCCGTTCAAAAAAATAAAATACGCTCTCCGGAAAACCCAGGGTTGCCAGATAACGGGCGCTCTCATAAATAAGCAGCAGGTAACTGATGATGGCAAAATCCGTCTTGGCTAGCAAGTTTACCAGACTAATGGCCAAAGCAAGTTCAAGGACCGTGGTCAGTATTCGGGAGAATACGACAACACCGGTTTTTTCAGCAAGGGAGGCTTGTTTTGTCTTTTCTTTGATAAAGCTACCCTTTTAGTTGATCAAAAAGTCCGGCCAGGCGGGCGGTGGCATTTACCGAGGAATAAGCCTGTATCTTCTCTTTATCCGCCTCAATTGAATAAGGCAGGGGAATACCTCGCTTTCTCGCTTTAAAGGATTCTATGGCCAAATTTGCCGCTTTATCCATATCATGCATAGCAAATTGTGCACCAGTTTTGGTTTGCCTCAGAATGTCATCTACTTCCGGGTTCTGTGAAAGAGATATAATAGGTTTTCCGGCAATAAGGTAATCCCATAATTTGGCCGGTATGATCTCATTACGGCTAGGTTCGGTGCTGAGCAAAAGTACATCGGCCTGGTCCAGACGATTGAATGTGTTTTCATACGGCTCGGAGCTCACCGTTTCGAAGGCCGCGATTACACCAGAACTTTCTGCCTTTATGGCATCTTCTTTTGGAAGCTCGCCACAAGATTGTACCGTTATAGATTCAAACACTTCCGGATTTAATTCCTTTATGGTTTCCAGCAGTTTTATTACCGGCCCTGCTGATGATAATGCTCTAAAGCGTCCGTAGAACAGTATGTTGAACTTCCCTGTTGTCACATCATCATTTTTAGGATGTTTTAAAGGTAAGAAAAACTCATCATCAAAGGAGTTGTAGATGGTAGACATGGGAGTTGCAAGGCCGGCATAATGATCACGGTAAATACGGGTTGTATTCGCAGCGGTAAATACAACCTGGTCGGCCTGGGTTAGCACTTTTGATTCCATGTTCTTGTCAATCGCTTTTGCCCAGGGCATGCGTTGACGGGAACGGATGGGGCATAAGGTCCAGGGATCACGAAAATCAGCGACCCAGGGGATTTTGTTTTTTTGGGTTAAAGCCATGGCTGTAAGATGGCTGGACCATGGATCGGCCGTACTCCATAATACATCAGGTTTAAACGTTTCAATCACCTTTTGAAGAGTGCCTTGATGGTATCTAAGTACGGGCCACCAGGTGTCAACTGGAAATGAGCGGTCAAAAAGGTCCCCCAGGTAATGATTTTGGGGTGTCTGTTTACGGGTCCTGGCTTGCTGTTTTGATGTAGTATAAGTCCCTGACGATGATGAAGTCCGGTCCAGGGGCGTTTTCAACTCCACACGTTCTATACCTTGAAGAAATTGATCTTCTCGTGGGCTCAATACATCACTTTTTGCTTTCAAATGTAAAACCAAAGGCTCCCATCCAAACTTTCTTAGATGAATAGCAAATTTAAAAGCCCGATAGGAACCTACCCTTCGTCTTGGTGGAAAATATGGGGCCAACAAAAGAACACGTTTCACAATAATTTCAAGGCTATCCGCTCATAGCATTTAAGGATAATTAAAAGTGCGTTAGCTTTGTGCCAGACTTATTAGCAGGTCGTCATGCCATTGAATCGGAGTACGAACTTTTTTCTGTATTCATTGCATTATTATCAACCTGAAGGGCTGCTTTTTGCTTGTATTGGCCCCATACTTTATCTGAGAATGCAAAGAAAGGCTGCTTTTGGTGATACCATCCGAAATGCAGTGCGTATGGTACTACTTTCATGTTATCTCCATAACCCGGAATAATTGAAAATAACCGGATCAGCATATTTCTTATTCCTGAAGATTTCAATCCCCGAAAAGAATACACGAAATCATTACTGTAATAGGTACAGGATACGTATTCAAAATCGCTATCATGAGTGGTAAGATCTGCGATGTAATCCAGTTGCGGGCTGGTGTGGCCCTGTAGCCAGGGGTGTACCGGAATTTTTAATTTGGACATGGCCATAGCCAGGCTCCATTCGCAGGACTCTTCGGTTCTGCCTTCCTCCAGTGTTCTGCTAAGAAAATGGGTCTCTTCTTTTCTGTTGAGCATTTCCTTTGCTGTTTTACATACTTTTTTCGTGGTCTCGTAATCCTGAGCATACATCATGCCGGACTGGACCCTGCTTAAATAGGAAAGTCCGAAATTATTCAGGGTCCGTTGCCGTCGGGCAAGCAGGAAGTCAGACACAATAGCAAAACTTTTAGGCCCACCAAAAAAATGATCTGCTGATTGGTTCCCGGTTATTGTAAACGGATGAGCTGACAGGCTTGCCCATAAAGGGTTTGCGTCTTTACACCAAACCATATCGCAATCAAGGTAAAGATTACGATCAAAGAGCATGTATTCATGAATGTTATGCTTGAAACCTACAATGGAATTATGATTTTCCCCGAGGGGATAAATATAATCGAAAACATCAAGCATGTTTAATTCTTTCAGTTCATCGTAATGCTTTTGCTCACAAATAAGGGCGACAGGACGTTCATTATCGTGGCGGCGAAGCGTTGATGCAGAGGCAACGGCATGCTTTAAATACTTTAGTTTACCATATATGGAGAATATGTAACCTTCCCTGGCAAGCGTTTTTCGAGGTAAAGCTCTGAACATGGAAAAATAATCTATTTATTAAAAAAACTTAAAATAAAAATTATTTTATCTTAATGAAAGTTATTGTTGCCTCTCCGCCCTAGTTTCCAGACTTGCCATTAACGCATCAAAGCCCCTGCGCCTGATCTGGTTTTGAAAAGATCTCCGGTATGATTCAGCGGTCCATATATTATCGACTGCCATATCTGTGATAACCCATTCTCCATCTCTTCGTTCCATTTCATATAAAACAGGGGTCCTGACGTTATCAAGAATCGCCGTAGTTTCCACCATGGCCGAATCACCTGTTACTTCAATATCGCCGTAGGTGACCTCAGCACGGTAGATATCCAATTGATTTATAGACTGTTGGCGGATTATGGTAGAAAACAAATTGACAAATTTCTCCCTTTGTTCCGTGCTGATGGTATCATACGTTTCCTCCAGCGCTGTTTGTGCCATAGCAGAATAATCTACAATATCATTAATGATGATCGTCAGTTCCTGCCTCTGCTCTTCCGTGTACGTACTGCCTTCCGGACCGATTAATTCTTTAATTTGCTGATCACGTTCATCCAGCAAATTTATGATCTCTTGTTCTCCACTACTTTCCTGAATGGTAGCCGTAGCTGAAAGCGAAAAGGCACATAAAAAAATAATGGGAAGAAATCTTTTTACTAATAACATATGATATATTGTATATTTAGTTTAATTCTCTTAATGGGAGGCCTGCCATATTAAATAAGCGCGCAAGACTCACGTTGTAATCGTGAATGTGTTGGCGAAAAGTAACTTCCAGTTCAAGATTAGATCTAACAGCATCAACAAGATTTTCTACATCACCAAAGCCAAGATCAAAATCAAGTTGTTCCTGACGCAACCACTCATTACTGACGTTTAAGGCTCCCCGTGTATTGTTCACTCTGGCCTCTGCAGTCTTAACGTTGCTGTACTGCTCATTTAGTTCCAATGAAATACCATCAACGGCGGCCTCTTTGTAATATTTCACTTGCCTCAACTGGGCCTCAGAGCGTTGGGCCTCTTTTCGCATCCCACTGATATTGAGATTCTGCCTGATCCCAACCCCAAAGGAACCTGAGGAGTAATTCGTATTATTACGAATAAACGGGTTCGTCTGCCGGGGCCGATTTGGTGTATGGGCAAAACGTCCGTTTAAGCCTAAAAATAAGCCTGGGCGGAATTGTGACCGGGTGGCTTCTACGCCATAATCAGCGGCTCGAACAGCAGCGTCAAGCCCTTTCAAATCGGGCCTGTTATTCATAGCCTGTCCCATATAATAATCAATTTCTTGAATATCATTGACCAGTGGGTCCAGGTAGGGCTCTTGCGGGTATAGCATAGTTTGCTCATTAACTTTCAAAGCAAGCCTCCATGCTTCTTCTACAAAATTTACATTCTGCCTGACTTCCTCAGCTTGAGATGCAAATTCATATCTAAAAATGTTAAATTGATAGACATCGGCTTCATTTAGGTTAGGATCGTTATCCTCAAGCATTTCCTGCATTAACTCTTCCGCCTGGCTTAATTGTTCTGAAGCTTCATCAACCAGCCTTTCCATCTCAATGGCCAGTATCCTGCCATAGTACAGTTCAAATAACTGAAGCTCGTAATCGCTACGCTCTACGTCAAATTCATGATGAGAGGCATCGGCTCCTGCCTGGGCTGCATTGATTGCATTATTAATTGCTCCCCAGGTAAATATGGGCTGAATTGCTGAGATTTCACCCTGAGTAAATATGCCCCAATCCTCCCAATCGTTCTCTAGATATGGATCAAGATACAGCTCACCTCTACTAAACTCTTCCGGTCGGTTAGTCACTACTCCCGGCACTAGACCATGTGCCGTAGTAAGACCAATTTCTGGCAGGATCCTTGCTCCCCGGGCACGGGCATACTGATTTTCGGCAAGATCGACATTTTGCTGCTCAGCATCTAAAAGCGAAGATGCTTCAATCCCCTGATTAAGGAAATCCTGCAATGAAACTCGAAGTGTATCTTGAGCATGTATATAGGAGGGGGTAAGAAATAATAATAGGCCGGCTACACACAAAAAATGTGGGCCAATAAAGGTTCTAATCATAATGCAGTAATTTCAAAAACGATGAAGACTTCAGCTGTTGAATAAACTGGGTAAACATAAAAAAAGTGCCGGGGGAAATCAGCTTTAAAGGAAATAAATATTATTCCAAATATAATGGTTTTTTAACAAAGTCGTATTGACGGGTTGGTCAGTTATTTTAGGGGCCATATCCTTATGCCGATGCTGAATGAATGATGTTAATAAAACCTCTATGCACAGAAAAGCCGTACCGGCGGCAGAGATTAACTCCATAACACGCGCTGTATATTTTGGTCTCCACTATTGCCCACACTGGCATAAGCAGCCTTATTAACTATTGGGGCGAGGCAATTTTAAGAATAAAATCAGCATCTCCCTCCTGTTACTTCCTGGGATATAAACGCCCAATGTATCGCCGGGTGAAAGAACTTATTTAAGCAAGAAGTATTATATTTTATATATAGAATATTGTTTTTCTATAAATCCGAACAAAAAAGTCCCCTAGGGACGTGATGTTTGTAGAAACCAGGGTTACCATTACATTATCCTTCCCTTTATCCATCCAACTGACATTTCGTCCCTACGGGACGGTTATTTGTGTGGGTGTGTTTTTTTCTACAAACATGAAGTCCCTACGGGGACTTGGGCTTGTCTAATCCTGTATTGCAGCACCCAAATAAAAGATTGGTTCACTAAATATCAATAATTCACATTGATATCTTTACCCTGTGCGGAAAACAGGTGGTAAAAAAAAAGTGCCGCCCCAGACCAATTCAGTGGGAGCACCTGCTAAAGTTATTAAATGGTGGGATCGTGAAACCAGGATCTGGGTGAAAGTTAAAAAAGCCTGGATTATCAGACCACATGAAATAAGTGCATCATTTTAATCAATCCATGGCTTCAACCTCTGAACCTTTCTCCCTGGCGGAGTCCTTCATGTATTCTTCAAGAGTGAACGAATCTACCGTTAAGACATCATGGCGAGCCTCTTCTGTCCGGTGCAATAGTTCGGCTTCTTGCTCTGTGATGATATTCTCAGCAGCGGCTTTTCCTATTAGCATATTAGGTTTTGCTTTCGGTAGTTTACCCTCTTTCATTGCCGTTCTGATTTTTTTGAATACAGGTTCACTCTGGGAAACAAGCAAGAAAGCATTCTCCAAACGGCCAAGCGCTTCTCCTTTATCCTTTGGAATATAAATTCCATCCGTTACAGCATCACGTAATGCACCGGGTACCTGAACGGCGTGCGCTACCTGACTTCCGAGCCTGTCAGATGGTCCGGTGCTAATTGGGTTCAAGCGTGACCAAAATGCAACAGGGCCTCTGAATATGGCGCCAATAATTGGAATATCCAGATTATCCAGAATACCGTTGAAAGCTATCTGGCATTGGGCAAAACAGTGTTGCATGCTCCAATGAAGAAATGGCAGGTCTTCTTTCGGCCGGCCTTCAGCTTCAAAGCGGCGCAATACGGCTGATCCCAAATACATCCAGGAAAGAATGTCGGCGAACCGTCCTGTTATTTTGCCTTTCGTTTTCAGCCCTCCTCCGTATGAAGACATAGCCAGATCAGCCAGGAAGGCAAAAGAAGCGGAGGTCCATGCCATTTTACGATAGTACCGGGCTGCCGGGCCCCCGATACCGGGAAATGCCAGATAACCACGAGAGATACTTAATAATATCGCTCTGAACTTATTCCTTCCCACATGGCCGATATGTTTCCAGAATACCGCATCGAATGCTTTCAAGTCGCCCCTGGACAAAGCATCAATCTCTTTATAAGCATATGGATGGCATCGAATGGCGCCCTGCCCAAAAATTATTAACGTCCTTGTCAAGATATTGGCGCCTTCTACCGTTATGGCAATGGGTGTGCTTATATAAGCATGGCCAAGCAAGTTGCGTGGGCCCTGCGAGATACCCGCGCCACCCATTATATCCATTCCGTCGTTAATGATCTTGCGGGACAGTTCCGTGAAGTTGTATTTGGCTATGGCCGTAACCACAGCAGGCTTTGCACCGGCATCAAGCGCTCCGTTTGTATACTTTCTGGCTGCCTCCATAATATAGCTGAACCCCGATATGCGGGAAAGCGGCTCTTCAATGCCTTCAAATTTGCCAATAGGAAGACCAAACTGCTGGCGTACCTTAGCATAGGCCCCGGTTACGCGTGTTACAAACTTGCCGCCGCCAGCCCCGGTCGCGGGCAGGGAAATACCGCGCCCGGCTGCCAGGGATTCCATCAGCATTTGCCATCCTTTACCAGCGCCATCCACGCCTCCGATAATGCTATCGATTGGAACGATGACGTCCTTTCCTGTAGTCGGGCAGTTATAGAAGGGGACGCCCAGCGGATCATGTCGTCGGCTGATATCAACACCCGGTGTACCAGATGGGACCAAACCACAGGTAATTCCCAGATCAGTACCTTTACCAAGCAGGTTCCCGGGATCTTTTAACCGGAATGCCAGGCCAATGACCGTAGAAATGGCCGCCAGTGTTATGTAGCGTTTATTCCAGTTCAGTTTAATATAATTTTTCCCGTCATCACCTTTAAACACTACGCCGTTGGAAGCAATCGCCCCGGCATCCGAGCCGGCCTCAGGCTCAGTAAGGGCGAAGCAAGGGATATCCTCCGCCCTTGCCAGACGTGGCAAATAGTGATCTTTCTGTGCCTGAGTACCATAGTGCATCAGCAATTCAGCCGGACCGAGGGAGTTTGGCACCATAACCGTAGTCCCAAGCGGACTGCTTCGCGTTGAAATCTTCAGAACAATAGCACTGTTGGCGGATGAAGAAAATTCCAGGCCACCGTACTTTTTAGGGATATTGAGGCCAAAAAACTTCTCCTGCTTTATGTAATCCCATATTTTCTTGTCGAACTCTTTGTTTTTAAATATTTTCCAATCATCAGCCATCGCGCAAAGCTTTTCAACAGGCCCATCCAGGAAAGCCTGTTCTTCAGCCGTCAGACCGGGGTAATCTTCGTTCATCATCCTCTTGAAATCTGGTTTTCCGGAGAATAGTTCACCCTCAACCCATACCGTTCCCGCCTCTATAGCGGTACGTTCCGTCTGAGAGATCACCGGGAGAAAATCCAATGCCTTCATGAGCTTCATAACACCGGCTGACATGATGTTTCTTCGAATAGGCGGCACCAGGAACAGTATAGCTACAACGCCTAGCACGGCCCATAACCAGGCCGGGGCCGAAAACCCGGCCAACAGTATTGCCGCAAATAATAACCACACCAGTAATGGGGCCCCGTTAAAGCCTAATAATAACACAGCTGCAATAATGCCCAGCGCAAGCCAGCCTCCACCGATATCGTT
>JBBDMV010000063.1:0-26486 GCA_040878115.1 Balneolales bacterium | reverse complement strand
TTATCGCTTCTGGGCGTTGATCCCTCGTTAAACGTGGACGTTTAACGAAGCTTTTTTGTACAAAAGTGCAATCGACTGATATAAATAGTCTCTAACCTTGACCTGACAGGTTTTTAAAACCTGTCAGGTCTTTTGATAACTTTCAACCTAAAAAAACTAAAAACCAGAAACTAAAAACTTTAAACTAAACCCTACAACCCCACCCGCTCAAAAATCTCATCAACCTTGCCTGTGTGATGTTGCAGATCAAAAGCCTGTTCTATTTTTTCATCACCCAGTGTCTTAGTGATGGTTTCATCACTTCGCACCAACTCCTTGAAGTTCAGCTTATCTTCCCAGGCGCGCATGGCCAATGGCTGGACCGTGTCGTAGGCTTTTTCACGTGATAAACCTTTGTCGATAAGCATCAGCAAAAGACGTTGAGAAAAAACGAGTCCACCGGTGCGTTCAATATTTTCAAGCATGTTATCTTCAAAAACAACCAGATTTTCCACTACACCGGTGAAACGGTTAAGCATATAATCCAACAATGTTGTTGCATCGGGGATGATAATGCGTTCGGCCGACGAATGTGAAATATCCCGTTCGTGCCATAGCGGAATATTCTCAAAAGCAGTGACCATATACCCCCGAAGCACTCGTGCGCAACCACTCATATTCTCGGAACTAATAGGATTTCGTTTATGGGGCATGGCAGAAGAACCTTTTTGCCCTTTAAAGAACCTTTCTTCTACTTCACGGGTTTCTGTTTTTTGGAGATGCCTAATCTCAACGGCTATTTTCTCAATACTGGCGCCGATGAGGGCCAATGATGACATATAAGCTGCATGACGGTCACGTTGCAAGGTTTGGGTGGAAACAGGGGCCGGCTGAAGGCCGAGTTCCTCACAGGTATATTGCTCTACTTCGGTCGGAATGTTGGCAAAAGTACCCACCGCTCCGGATAATTTACCAAACTCAACATCAGCAGCGGTGTGATCAAAACGAACCTTATTACGCTGCATCTCGGCATACCACAGGGCACATTTTAGTCCAAATGTAGTTGGTTCGGCGTGAACACCATGCGTACGGCCCATCATGACGGTGAATTTATGATCACGGGCTTTACGGGCAAGGACCTCAATAAACTTATCCAAACCACTTCTCAATAAGGTGTTTGCTTGCTTAAGGCGAACCCCGAGTGCTGTATCAACAACATCGGTTGAGGTGAGACCATAATGGATCCACTTTTTCTCCGGCCCAAGATATTCAGAAACGTTACGCGTGAATGCCACAACATCATGACGGGTTTCTGCTTCAAGTTCCTTAATTTTATCTACATTGAACTGAGATTTCTGGTAAAGCAAATCTACATCTTCTGCCGGTATATCACCAAGCCTGCTCCAGGCGCGGCAAGCCGCGAGTTCTACATCCAGCCACGATTGGAACTGATTTTGTTCCGACCATATTTCCAACATTTCATTACGTGCGTAGCGACTTATCATCTAACTTATTTATTTGTTATTTTGTTTGTCATTTTGTTCATCCTCATCAAGGATCCTCACCATCACTTTGGTAACACGATTATTTTCAATTTCATGAACCTTAAGCTCAAGGCTTTTGAAGCAAACAGCTTCCTCAACTTCGGGAATACGTTCGACAAGGTGATAAACCAGTCCCCCCAGGGTTTCGTATTCATCCATATTTGTAGTGAGTTCCATTTGGAGGATCTCAGCCATATCGTCCAGGTCAATCTTAGCATCGAATATATAGACACCGCTTTTACTGCGGGTAAACAGCTTGACTTGCTCGGTATTTTCATCACTAAGTTCACCCATAATCTCTTCAAGTACATCATCCAGCGTCACTAAACCCTCGGTACCGCCGTATTCATCAACGACGATAGCCATATGTACACGTTCTTTTTGAAAATCTCTGAGAAGATCGTCGATCTTTTTTGATGTAGGTACAAACAAAGCTTTTCTGGCATGAGTACGCCAGTTTATACTAGACTCCCCCAAATTGGAATCAATGTATGGAAGCAAATCTTTGGAATGGATGATACCCAGTATATTATCCAATTCATTTTCATACAAAGGCAAACGTGAGACGCTTTTCTCTCTGATAAGGTGCAGCATATCACTTAAGGAATCCGCAGTGGAAACGGCCACTATATTAACCCGTGATGTCATGATTTCACGGACCGTGGTATTGCCAAATTCGATTACGTTCTCAATAATTTCACGTTCATCACCATGGATCGAACCATGGCGTTCACCTACTTCAGCCATAGTTTTAATGTCTTCAGATGATATGCTTTCAGGAGGCCGCGGGAACTTTCGTTCCAGAAACGTAGTGCTTTTCGATATTAAGCGTGCCAAAGGACCTAAGAGCACAAAAAAGAAGTAGAGAAAACGACTGAGGTATTTAGAGACTTTTAGCGGTTCATTCAATGCCATTATTTTTGGAGTAATCTCGGATAAAATTACAATAGCAAAGGTCAGTACGATGACCTCGATGGTAAAGATCAGGATTTCAGGCAATCCAATATGATCCGCTAAGGTCCCTGTTAGAACGGCGGCGCTTACCGCGGCAATGATATTGGCGAATGTATTGCCGATCAATATCGTCGCCAGTAAGCGACGCGGATGATCGAGCATATTGAGTACCCTGTATAATGCCGCATCTTTGGCATCTTCTGGCAGGGATTCTATCTCAATATTATTGCTCAGGGAGAAAAAGGCAACTTCAGATCCCGAAAAAAGAGCCGAAAAAATAAGTCCCAACAGTATGAGTATCGAAAGGGTAAAAAGCTGCGTAAAATCAAATTCCCCATTATAAAAATCTGCGGTCTTTGAAACGAACTCGATAAACGTTAAAACTGCCAGATGAAAACTATGTGTCAGGGTATCCAAATAATGTAAAGTTGGTTCTAAGAATAGTTAAGCCATTAATCGCCAATGGTCAACGGCTTAATTTATTCATAAAAAAGACGGCAAAATAATTGCCGCCTTTTCAAGATAGTGTTTTTAAATGATTAAAAGGGCAAACTATCATCACCATCGTCAATATCTGCGCTTACATCAACAGGTGGGCTTTCTTGTTGAGAAGCAGGGTTAGGGTTACCGGGTGAAGTTCCTCCGCCGGCTTTACTATCAAGCATCGTCATGGTAAGGCCTAATATTTCGGTTGTATATCTTTTTTGGCCGTCTTTGTCTTCCCAGGCATTAGTCTGGATCTTACCTTCAATATAAACCTTAGATCCTTTTTTCAGGTATTGCTGACAGATCTCGGCCAGCCTGTTCCAGACGACTACGCGGTGCCATTCGGTTCTTTCCTGAAGCTCCCCATTATTGTTTTTGAACTTCTCGGAGGTCGCTATAGACAGGGTCGCCACAGCTTTATTCGATTGCGTATAACGAACATCCGGGTCAGCGCCCAAATTCCCGATTATCATTGCTTTATTTAGTGATGACATAACGTTTTTGGTTAATGAATATTAATGTATATAGGTAAGACCCACCACAGGGCAATTCCTGACGCTATTTATTTATTTTTTTTCAAATAGCCTAATGCACCTATTCTGTAGGGCCTCCGGAACAAATATTGCTCCATAATCTACCTTACTTATATATCCCGGTGCGGCTCATTTCCATAAGCTTTTCGATACGCAAATTGGTATCGGGGTGCGTGGAGAACATCTTAGACAAACCACGGGCGGAAAAAGGATTTACCGCGAACATATGCGCGGTTGCCTGTTGTTGTGACTCAGAAGCCTGTATAGGATTACCTGATGCAGCCGCCTGTATTTTCTTCAATGCATTCGCCAGGCTTTCCGGCCTGCCGCTGATCTCCCCGCCAACCCGGTCTGCTTCAAACTCCCGTGTCCTGGAAATTGCAGACTGCAGCATGGCCGCAGCCAAAGGGGCCAGTATCAGTGTCAAAATCAAAACAATCGGATTGGCCCCGCTATCCCGGCCTCCCCGGAAAAACATGGCCATATAGGTAAGCATGGTAATAGCACTTACCACCGTAGCGACAATGGTCTGTGTTAAAATATCCCTGTTTTTAATGTGTGCAAATTCATGGGCCATCACTCCGCGAAGCTCGTCTTCACTTAGAGTCTGTAAAATTCCCTGTGTAGCTGCAACAGCTGCATTATCAGGGTTTCTGCCCGTAGCGAAGGCATTGGGCTGACTTTGTGGAATAATATAAACTTTAGGCATGGGTACTTCTGCTCTTTGGGCGAGATCTTCAATCATGCGGTAAAAGCCCGGGGCATTATCCCGGTTCACTTCTTTGGCTTTGTACATTTTCAAGATCAGCTTATCAGAGTACCAGTAACTGAAGAAGTTCATCCCCAATGCGATAACAAAAGCCACGATCATACCTGTTTCACCTGCCAGAAGGCCGCCCACCAGTATAAATAACACACCGACCAGCGTCAACAGAAACACGGTTCTTATCGAATTCTTAAGCATAATAATTTGTTCTTTTCTTATTTAAGATGGATGGGGTTAATAAAAACTATTTGATAATTAAACGCCAATTTTAATATAATATTTTCATCTAAGGCATGAGAATGCAAGGAGAAGGATTGATATTTATTAGTATACAGCCCCAACCATCAAAAAAAATTATAAAGGAAGATAAGCAATAAGCCGGCGACCTGCCTACGCTCACTCAGGCTTTGGATTTGTACGGTATTTCTACGGTACTTCTCCGGAGCTACTCCGGGAATTCCCGGAGTAGCTCCGGAGAAGCAGTAGACAAGTACTGGATTAGTGTAAGCCCTGATACCTATCTTGGCTGGAGGTTTTATACATTTGAAGGCTAAGCAGGCAAGGATATGCTTTTTACCCAATCTCATTTTGAATGAGGAAAACTTACCTTAAATTTAGCACCCTTTACACTTTCAATATCAATTTTACCCTTTAATTGGGCGGTCAGCCCGTTGACTAAAGTCATTCCCAGAGTATTGGACCTTTTGATGCCAGGAGGTAAGCCCACACCGTCATCTTCGACTGTAAGTTTAATTACTTTATCTATAGAGGTTAAGGAAATACTAATGGTACCCTCTTTCCGTCCTTTAAAAGCATGTTTGTAGGCATTCGTAAAGAGCTCATTAATTAATAGAGCGCAGGGCACGGCCGTGCCGATTTCCAGAGAAACATCTTCGATATTAATATTAGTTTGAATAGTAATTTCGGATAGCTTATAGTTCGATGAGATATGGTTGATTAGCTTCTTTATATATGGACCAAAATCGATCCTTGAAAAGCTTTCCTGCCGATAAAGCATTTCATGGATCATCGCCATGGATTTTACCCTGCTTTCGCTTTCAATAAACAAATCTTTAACTTTCTCGTCCTTCACATATCCGGCCTGGATAGTCAGCAAGCTTGAAACGATGGCAAGATTATTCTTAACCCGATGATGGATCTCGCCAAGTAGTACCTCTTTCTCATATAAAGCTTTTCTTATTTGCTCTTCCGCTTTTAAGCGCTTCGTAATATCCCAAATAATGGCTATAAAAACCTTTTCGTGTTCCTGCTCAATAAGCTGGAAGTGAACTTCAACGGGGTATGTACTGCCGTCATTTCTCCTTAAGACCGTCTGAAGGATTACTTTTTCCTGTTCTTTTTTCAGCAGCGGCCTTACAAGCTCATGATAAGCGGCTTCAGAAACTTCGGGCTTAAGTTCATAACATTTCATCTCCATAAGTTCGCTGTCCGTATAACCCAGGTTTTCACGAGCCCCCTTATTTACGTATACCAATTTATCAGTGTCTGCGTCAAACATATAGATCTCATTCTTGCTTTTTTCGAGGACCTGAAAAAACCTCATCTTTTCCGCACGCTCCTTTTCGTAGGCTGTGATATCCACGCCGGTAACAATAACATTGTCTTCGCCGGCAAGTTTGTATGCAACACCTGTAAGTAAAAAAGGTATTTTTCTCCCATCCTTAGACGCTAAACGAGCTTTACCGACAGCCTTTCCTGTTTTTAAAGCAACATCCAGCCTGAACCTTGTAATCTCTACATCCCTTTCATCCAGTAAGCCCCAGCCCGTCATGTTCTGAATTTCATCCCGCGAATAACCGGAATAAATTTCCACGTTTTTGTTCCACCGGTAAATCCGCCCATTGTTATCTGCCAAAAAGAATAAGCCGGGTTGACTATTAATGAGCGATTCAGCAAAATGTTTCTCCGTTAAGTATTGTTTTTGCAACCGGCTTCGTTCCGTTACTTCATCATTTAGCTGATTGTTTGCTGTTTTTAATTCTGCGGTCCTTTCCCCGACTAGCTTTTCAAGCTGCTCCTGATACAATTTAAGTTCATCCTCGGCTCTTTTACGATCGGTAATATCGTGCAAAGCGACTACTGCGCCGATGTTGGATCCTTGTTGATCATATAATGGCTGGCCACTTGCCAGTAAAGTACGTTTACCGCCTCCGTCCGGGCTAAAGTTCACCTCATCATTTTGGACCTTTTCACCATTCCATGCTTTGTAAAGCGGCATTTCCTCTTTATCCAGTATCGTTATTCCATCTTCCTGGTACAGCCTTAGGTTCTGCGTCCAGTCATCACTGCCACGGCCGGTTTGATTGGGGCCAAATAGTTTTGTTGCCGCTTTATTTAAAAAACTCAGAATCCCATCCCGGTTGCAAACTATTATACCGGATTCGATGTGTTCAAAAACAGCCTCCATCAACTTGCGCTGTTCTTCCAACTCTGCTTCTACCTGAAGCTTACCCGAAAGGTTGAACATTGAGCTTCTGCAGTACAGCCGGCCGGTTTCCTCGTCTTCTACGGCTATGCTCCTCAGTTCTACAGAATAATATCCACTTTTGTATTTAATTTTGGGCTGACAAACTTCGCTTCCTCCTGTGCTGAATACTCGCTTTAAATGATCTTCAAAAGTTCCTTTATAAAACGGATCAAAGTATTCAGTTACCGGTCTGTTAATCAATCTCTGTCGTTTTTCTCCTAACAGATCGCATCCTGTTAAATTTATTTCCAGTATCCTGCCCTCCTCATCGAGTGATAGATATCCGACCGGAGCAAAATCATACTGTTCGGTATATTTTTTCAGGGAATGGTCCTTGTTTTTTATTGCACGGCGCAATTCTTTGTTTTGCGCCTCAAGATTTGCCTGGTCAACCCGTAACTCTTCAAAGAGATCTGCTATTTCCTCCCTGTCAGGGGTTTGTTCCTGGTTAAGTTTGCTCTTTTGCATAAGCTTTTTTTATATGTATAACTAATAGGAATAACGATAAATCGTTCATTTCCAGTCGTTTTTTTTAACGCTGGTCCCATGATCCTTTGATTACGAAAATAATTTAAGAACCTTAATTCTAAGCTTTGCAAATAGTTATAGATAAACGACTTCTTTTCGTCTTGCTTCCCAGTTCCGTTAAATTTTCAATATTGTTTGAAACTTTTTGCCATGAACTGCCTGTATTTCGTGGCTTGTCCTTTAGGTATTTGAGGTAATATGTATAGGCCCGGAGGGTAAGCAGCGGCATGATCTTGAAGCAGGACCTACTATACTCAATGCAAATAAAAGCCAATATTTGCATTGAATATTTTATTACTGCGTGATGGTGTCAAAAAGTGTGAATGGATAACGGCACCGGGTGAGACCTTATCCCTAATATTAAGGGTTTCCTTATACTTTAGAGTTCACCTGTACCGCAGTGGCCTCTGTGTGGGTAACCGGCTGACCGAGTGGACCATGGATAGGATGTTTCTTGAACATATCCAGCGGTATATGCAGGCGGGGACCATGGAAAAGGCGGTGTGGTAAGGTCAAAACCATCGGATTGGTTATGTTTGGCAAATTTATCCGCCTGCTACCGCCTCTTATGTGTTTCGTGCTCGTGGAACCAAACTCTTCCCTTAGGTTCCTTCAGGGTTATACCTCGCGGAAGGCAGTATGTTAATTCATGATGTCTGAAAGATTTTCAGAAGAGAATTGGCCAAGATAGAAATCGAGAACTTTTTCCTGGAATACAAAACGATACTGGGCCTGAATATAATTGGAAACTGCGGAAACGTAACGGTTGTTGGCATTATTCAACTCAATAAGGGTTGAGCTGCCCACATTGTAACGTTCTTGTTCCGTTTCAAAAGCTTTTTCAGCGGCGCGCTCCAATTGGGAGGTTGTTTCCAACTCTTGAGCATAGCTTGTGTAGTCGTTATAAGCTTGACGGATCTCCTGAAAGACTTCAACGCGAAGACCTTCCATATCCAGCTGTGCATTTTTATAATCTATTTCACGCTGCTGTATATTGGTCCTGGTATTTAATCTGTTAAAAATGGGAATTTGTATGTTGAATGATATCCCACGGTTAATATTCTGATCAAATACCTGGTCCCCAAAATTAATGTACGTATCGGTACCAGGGAATTGTTGCAAACTACTGTAATTACTTGAAAGATTTGCACCAAGCGAAATGGTAGGCAAACGTGCACCTCTTGCAGCATTAAGAGAATAACGCTGGGTTTCAATGAATGTATCGGCAGCGCGAATGTCTCTGCGATTCATCATGGCTTGATCAACAAGGTCAGATAAGACGTAATCTTTTGGGCCCATAGATTGATCTTCAATTCCGGGAGAAACAAAGTCATACTCTTCAAAAGGGTCAATCTGAAGAATGCCCACTAATGTGACTTTACTGAAATTCAAGTCATTTTGGCGCTGGATCACCTCGAGCTCATTGCTTGCAACCTCGGCTTCCTGATTATATTGGTCAACAATTGGTCTCATACCCACTTCCACCTGTGCCTTTACTTGTTCGAGCTGACTACGAGATGTATTCAGATTGTCTTCGGCAACTTTTAACAACTCCTCATCCAGAATGATAGCGAGAAATTGGGCGGCCGTATTGAACATAATCGATTCACGGGTACGCTCGTGATCATCTTCAGCGGTACTCAATGAGGATCGGCTTGCTCGCAGGTTATTTATATTCTGCCATCCGGAAAATAAGGTAATGCTAGTCGAAATGTTGGGTGATGACCTGTTGGCCCCTTGCTCAGTAATAGTGCCGGTATTCGTATCGAATTGCCGCCCGATACTTCTTCCGCTATTAATTGATGCGTTAAGGTTCGGTAGAAACTCAGCTCTTGAGCGGGTAACATTGTTCCTCTGGCTCTCGATCGCGTTTTCAGAGCGCTTTATTTGCACGTTATTTTCCAGAGCAATATCAATCGCTTCTTCTAATGTGATCCTGGTTGACTCTTGAGCAGAAATGTTTGTTGCGAAGAAAAACAGGCAAAAGAGGCTGGTAATAAACTTTGGCATGGGGGAGATCTTTATGTAATTCAATGGTGAATACTTTCTTAGACGTTGAAAAAAGAAACCGGTCCCAAAATAAAAAAGATTCTTTTTTCAGGGCCTAATTATCCTGAAATTAAGTTGAAGGTAAACAAGGTTCATGTATGAAACTTATTTTAAAAATATCTTTTTACGTTATTTAATAACTTGCGGGATCTGCGCGAACAGGGCATAAAATAAGATATCTACTGAATATCTTTAACTTTTCTTTTTCTTTCCAGGTTCTCTTCAACAATTTTAACGATGTAATTGGCCGCGCTTCTGGAAGCATATTTTTTTACTTCATTAAAAAATAAGGTGGTTAAACTTCCCCCTGCGAACGATTTTTTTTTTCGGCCCGTTACCTGAGAAATCAGAAAACCCAGCAGCAAAGATGCCCCAACCGTTTGGAAAGGGTAACGATGCACCCAATACTTTGCATCAGTCCAACTATTAATATCATCCCTGATCTCTGTGAGGGATTCTTCAATCTCCTTCTGGATTGCTTCCAGTTCCTGCTCGAGTTCTTTTTTTCTATCGTTCACTTTGTTCGTATTAAATAATGATTAGTCTTTTCTGTGAGAAGCAGACGAAAAGGAATCCTTGATGGTTTCATCTAGCGGTTCCTTCATTTTCTGTTTTGTGCCTTTAACCATACCCGGCGGGCTAAGGGAGTATAGAAGTAGTCCAACTAAAATTACTACCATAGCTACAATTAAATACCCCAAAGGGAAACTTTCAAGTAGTTCTCCGATAAAGAGAGCAAGGGTATGCAATAGAAAGATCAAACCGATAAGCATTAAAAACCCACCTGCAATCTTGTAAACCATTTTCGTGATGGTGTCCGTAATCAACTCGCTTATATTTAAAGCGAGCAGCTCGGCACGCTTCTCAACAAGGAGCTTAATTTCACCGGGTATCTTGCGGAGACGTTCAGCCAGGGTTTGATCGTCGTTTGTTTTCATACTAAAGTTTATTTTTTAATGATTTTCCCAATTATAAATCCCACAGCAACAGCGGCCGCCAGACTTCCTACAGGGTATTTCCTAATAGCATCTGTAGCTTGTTCCTTCACCTCTAATAATTGCTTTTGTAAATCTACGTCCATTCCGGCCCCATTTTTGGAATTGAACATGTTTTCAACCATTGTTAACACGTGATATAGGTTTTCGATATTCATAATGTATTTTTTTAATTGGTTACCAATAACATAATAAATAAACATACCAATTTGGTAAGGAAAAATCGTAGTATTTTAACTCTGCTAAATTGGTACCGTTTGTAATAAATGGTATCGGCAAAAGAAACGTTCAAAGGCGAATATTAGAACTTATTTATAAAACAAGTGTTCATATTTAAAAATTGCATGGCTATACTAGTAATAAATGGTCCTGTTCTTTGCTTTATGGATACTTTCATACTACTGAGGCTTGTGACACAATAAAATTTTGATAATTGATCATAACATTCTCTATTGATTAGTTCACAAAGTCTTGGCTAATGTTCAAAGAGTGACAGTCAATATACATATTACTTAACTTCTGATTCATGCGTTTAATTATTACAGGTGGTGCCGGTTTTATCGGATCAAATTTAATTTTGCAATTACGAGCAAAATATCCGGACTACCAGATTTTAAATCTTGATAAACTAAGCTATGCTTCCGATCTAAAGTATCTGAGACATCTTGAGTATGATGATAATTATACGTTTAAGCAGTTTGACCTTATTGACCGGGGATCGGTCAGGCAGGTTATCCGTGATTTCAAACCGGATGGAATATTTCACCTGGCTGCCGAATCTCATGTAGACAATTCCATTGCCGGGCCCGAGCCTTTTGTGATGTCAAATGTAGTGGGCACCTTCAATATTCTGGAAGAATTTCGCCAGTTCTGGCTTGATAGCGGAAAACCGGGGGATGCACGTTTCCTGCATGTTTCAACCGATGAAGTTTACGGATCTCTTGGCGCTGAAGGTTTTTTTACGGAAGAAACATGTTATGCGCCCAACTCTCCTTATTCAGCCAGTAAAGCAGGCAGCGACTTTCTGGTCCGCGCTTATTACCATACTTATGGACTGGATGTAGTGACCACCAACTGTTCAAATAATTACGGGCCAAATCAGCATGACGAAAAGCTCATTCCGACGGTAATTCAATCGGCCCTACATCACAAGTCGATTCCCGTATACGGAAAGGGAGATAATGTCCGCGACTGGCTTTTTGTTGAGGATCACTGCCGTGCCCTGGACCTGGTGTTCCATAAGGGCAAAGCCGGTGAAGCATATAATATAGGCGGCCATAATGAATGGAAAAATATAGAGTTAGTTTGTGAAATTTGTAATATCTTGAACACCATCGCAAAAGATGGTCCGGATGGTGATTACAAGAACCTGATCACTTTTGTAAGGGACAGGCCCGGCCACGATCAGCGCTATGCTATTGATCCTACAAAAATCGAAACAAAGCTTGGCTGGCGCAATACCCAAAATTTCAAAGAGGATTTAAAAAAAACAGTCCATTGGTATCTGGAAAAATACAAACAACAGTGATACATGATAAGCCGCTGGTCTGAGTCGTAAAGAAAAGAATTAAAAATTCTATCAATTTTCATTTTTTAAGATCCTTTTTTCTTCGTTCTAAAAAAAGGTTTCCCCGTTAATTTCGGTTTTTTAACCTAATCTTCTTATCATTAAAGGTTTTTTTACATTCAAAATGTTACTCACATAAATAAAGATACCTCTTATGCTCATCGGAGTTCCAAAAGAAATTAAATCGCATGAAAATAGAGTTGCTCTGCTGCCATCAGGGGTGTTAGAGTTAACGAAACAAGGTCATAAAGTGGTTGTTGAAAAAAATGCTGGATTGAACAGCGGGTTTTCAGACGAAAGTTATATTCAATCAGGTGCAGAGATCATCAATGATGCCGATTCCGTTTGGAAACAGGCTGAAATGATCATGAAAGTAAAGGAGCCGGTAAAACCAGAATATTCTCGTATGCGTGAAGGCCAGATTGTTTTTACTTATTTCCATTTCGCTGCAAATGAAGAATTGACTCGAGCGGTATTAGACTCCAAATGTATTGCTATCGCTTACGAGACAGTGGAAAAAAAAGATCGTTCCCTCCCCCTTCTAATCCCGATGAGTGAAGTTGCAGGTCGTATGTCTGTTCAGCAGGGAGCCAAATATTTGGAAAAGTCCCAGGGCGGGCGCGGTATATTACTTGGTGGTATTCCCGGTGTTAGACCAGCTAATGTACTGGTATTAGGCGGTGGAGTTGTTGGGGTTAATGCTGCAAAAATGGCAGCAGGTATGGGCGCTAATGTGATTATCATGGACATCAGTGTTCCAAGGCTCCGTTATCTTGATGACATTATGGCAAAAAATGTAACCACCATCTTCTCTTCAGAAGCCAATATTCGCGAATTGCTTCCGAACATCGACCTGGTGATTGGTGGTGTACTGATTCCGGGAGCAAAAGCACCCTGGCTCATTAAACGTGACATGCTTAAATCAATGAAACCCGGCTCGGTTGTAGTTGATGTGGCCATTGATCAGGGCGGATGCATCGAAACAGCAAAACCCACTACCCACGATGACCCCATTTATGTTGTGGATGACGTAATCCACTATTGCGTAAGCAATATGCCAGGCGGTGTGCCATATACATCTACCATTGGTCTGAACAACTCAACACTGCCTTACGCCATACAGCTTGCCAATAAAGGCTGGGTACAGGCTCTTCGTGAAAACCGCGAACTAGAACTTGGGCTTAATATAGCTTACGGAGAGATCACGTACAAAGATGTTGCCGCAGCATTTGATTTAAAGTATAAGTCAAGTGAAGAAGTACTCGCGGCATTAAATTAATGAAAAAGTGTGAAGCAATTCTGAGTGTGGTTCCCCAGGCCGTTACCATTCGGATTTCCAGTGCGAATGGGTAACTTTCCAGTAAAAGACTCATTTCACAGGCTTAGTTTCCATTAGGAAGTCCAGGTTTAATGCTGGCATGGGTCCTCCATGGTATAAAAAGGGTTCACCGAACTCAACTCCGATCATGTGACCGTAATGGCGGGCTTTTCCTCGCAATGCTTCAAAAAAAGCACCTCCTGAAATATACGTTTTAGGTCCGGTGTCTTTCTCGGGAACATTAAATTGAGACTCAAAAGCCAGTATAGCTTCTTCTTTGATTGCCAAAGTATCAGAAATGTCAAATACAATAGTAGGCTCAAAGGGCCAATGCTGCATGTAATGAAGGATGTGATGAGGACGCCAGGCTTGCTGGTTATTTGTAGTAATCTTGCTCAGACCACCGTAAAATAAAGCATCTTCGGTAAGGCGTGAGGCATTCCGATGGTCGGGGTGTCTGTCGGCCGGGGCGTTGATAAAACAAATATCGGGTTGGTATTTTCTCACCACTCTAATTATGGCTTCACGGTGGGCAGAAGTATTAACTAGTCCGCAATCGGGCAGGCCAAGGTTCTCTCTTACACTTAAGCCAAGGATCTTCGCTGCATTTTTAGCTTCTTGAAGCCTTCCTTCTGGAGTGCCCCGTGTCCCCATTTCACCATGGGTCAGGTCTAATACACCTACCTTGTATCCTCTTTTTACCAGTGAGGCCAGCGTTCCCGCACAACAAAGTTCAGTATCGTCGGGATGGGCTGCTATTGCCAAAACATCTAATTTCATGGGAACTAATTTTATGCCAGATTACAGGTTTTTTAGAAAAAAGGTTTCTTTAAATCAAACGTTCACAGTAGTATTGGAAAGTTTCATTATACAGTAGAAAGTCAAACACCTACTTGGTTACCATTGGTTCAACCAGCTCCGCGCCCAGCCCGGGCTTATTATTTAAAACGACTTCACCAATTTCATTTATAGTAAGACCTTTGCAAGGATCGTCGGTAATGAGCAAATGGCCGTCCAGGTCAGCATAATCGGCCCAAAGGCTCACTATTGCCGTAGCTGTATCGGCCAGCGAAGATTCGATCATGCAACCGGCCATAACTTTCAGCCCGGCTTTTCTGGCCTGATGAACATGGCGGAGCGAGTGACTGATTGAACCGACCTTCATCAGCTTAATATTTACCGCATCGAATTGTTTGGCAAGTTCCTCAAGGTTTTCCTTACCGGTAAAACTCTCATCAGCAACAAGAGGAACCGATGAAAAGGATTTCAACTTTCTCATGGCCTCGTCCTCACCGGCTGGCATAGGCTGCTCAATAAGCTCAATATCATGATCGATTAAAAACCGAACCTTATCTCTGGCCTGCTCAAAAGATTTCCATCCTTCGTTTGCATCAACCCAAATCGGCTTTTTCGAAACGGATCGAACTTGCTTTATGATCTCCTGGTCATACTCGGTCCCAAGCTTTACTTTTAAAATGGGATAGCCTTCGGCTTCACGAACTTTTACCGGTATGGTTTCAGGTTCATCAATTCCAATGGTAAATGATGTTTTAGGACCCATCGGTGACGGAGCCTGAAGCAGAGCGTGGGTTGCTACGCCAAGCTTTTTACCAACCCAATCGTGCAGGGCCATCTCAAACGCTGCTTTTGCCGCAAATTCACCTTTGGTAATCCTGCTCATATATGAAATACAGGCTTCAATATCATATGGGTTTGTGATCTTTGATGAATCCATTAATTCAAAGAAACTAGCAGCGGATTCCTGGCTCTCGTTAAATCGTTTATTGGGTGCAGCTTCACCAATTCCCGTAATACCATCTTTTTCAATTTCTACAAAGATATTTTCGGTGGTGTCACGCGACCATCGGGATATCGTAAAACGCCGCTTCAGATTCAGGGTTACCGGGAAATAACGTATATTTAAGCTCATTTTTTGATTTATACTTTAGTTTTTTTAGTACTTTAAATAAAGATGATCACCAAAAAAGCATATGCAATTGCGGCTAAGCCTGCTGCTGTCAAGGCCAACGGAATCTGGGTATAAACATGGTCCATCATATCACACCCCGTTGCCAGAGATGATAAAATGGTGGTATCAGAAATAGGTGAGCATTGATCGCCGAATACACTGCCTCCGATTATTGATGAAAAACACAGCGTAATGAAAAAAGGATCCGGCATCACCGCCCACGCTAAAGGCATGGCGACCGGAAAGACCACTGCATAAGTCCCCCAGGAAGTTCCTGTAGAGAATCCAATAATCATACAGGTTGCCATTAATAGGGCAGGAAGAAATGAAGGAGCAATATAATCTCCGGTCATTTCAACAACAAAGGCAGCGGTACCAACGGAATCAGCAACAGATTTGAGGGTGACGGCTAATGCCAGAATTATCGCTCCAATGGTTACACCTTTACATCCATCCACAAATCCATTGATGGCCGTTTGCAATGGCATTCCTTTGGCGATAGCAATGCCTAAACCTGCCAAAACAGCAAGCACAAAAGCCTCGGCTATCAAAAGCATGGAGTCATCACCCCAACCCAAAAAGAAGTAGGTTACGATGAAGGGAATCATGGCAACGCCGAGCAGAGTACCAATAGGTCCAAAAAAATCCACCAGACCAGGCCTGTAATCGTCTGGTATCTTTAAATCGGTAAGTTCAGGCGAAGCTAGTGGGTTGGCTCCGTCACGGTCCAGCTTGCCGGTTTCCCTGACCCGCGCTTGTGCCTCACGCATTTTCTTACCGGGAACGAACGGAAGTTTATCCCATGCAAAAGCAAGGGTTATCAAAATGGCAAATAGGGCATAAAAATTAAAAGGCAGTGCCGTGATAAAGAAGCCGATACCATCCTGGGCTGTTTCGAATAAGGGTATTGTTCCTACAACCAATCCACTTACATAAATGGGCCATACATTAAAAGGAATGAGTGTAGCTGCCGGTGAGGCGGTGGAATCAACCACATAGGCAAGTTCTTCGTGTGCGACCCCATGCTTATCGGCAATTGGGCGAACGGTAGCACCGGTCAACACAGTACTAATGGTACCTCCCTGATGGAATATCAAACCCATCATCCAGGTAAAAAACTTTGCGCTTCTCGGGCCACTGACCACTTTACCGCTTGCCCAGGCTGCAAATCGTATGGCACCACCCGTCCGGGTCCAGATACCAATTAATCCCCCCAGCGCCCAGAGGTAGACTAGTAAAATTAAGGCGAAACTCTCGGTGGCAATCGAGGGAATTAAAAAATCCTGAACTATATTGTATTGTCCGGCTATTACGCCCCCTATTACAATACCCACGAATAAAGAGCTAATGACTTCCCGAGTCCAAAATGCTAGTATTATAGCCACCAAAGGCGGCATCAGTGACCAGAATCCGTAATGGCCATCCTGCATCGGAATATTTCCGGTGAATAGTATGCCCAGTATTAAAAGCACTATACCTAGGCCAACCGCAATCCATTTACGCTGGGGGAATTGTGGTTGGCCTGCCTTATTATCGTCTTCCTTTAAACTATCCGTTTCAGATTTAATCATTTTAGTTTGATAAAAACACGGGAGTATTTTTGATTAGCTTCATAAAATTAACAGTAGATAAAACTTTTTTGCTCAATTCCGAAGTAATGTAACAGGTCTTTGTATATTTATCCTAATGTAAGCATCCTCTGCGGTAGGTAAAAATGAGCAATAACCCGCAAAAATAAAACCCCATAATTTTCAGGGAATTGATGCCTATTGCGAGTTTAAATAATGAAGCTAAAAGCAAGTCCCGGAACGATTGTGTGCGTGTTCAAACGCAGAAACAGGGATTTCCTCATAAAGACTTCAACAATTTGAGGAAACGTGTTATAAGCATCAGCAGATTACTGATGCACCGGAAGTAGATGATATTAGGGTGCTAACTATAATTTAAAGAAATGAAATAGTAGCTAACACCCTATCAAGCATTAACCCCGGTTCCTCATAGGAGCTTAAATCTTGGCTTTCATTACTTCATGGCATTGTAAAACCTCTTCTACCACTCTTTCGGCTGTGAGCCCAAATTCTTTATAGATGGTGCTATAAGGTGCCGAGGCTCCAAAATGATTTATCCCGATTGATCGTCCGTAATGGCCTACCCATTCCTGCCATCCCTGGGTTACCCCGGCTTCTATTGAAACACGAGTTGTGACACCTTCCGGCAAAACACTTTCTTTATACTCATCGCTTTGCTCACGGAATAGCTCCTGGCATGGCATGCTTACAACACGTACATCAATATCTTGAGCCATAAGCTTTTCTTTGGCTTCGACAGCAAGTGACACTTCAGAGCCCGTACCGATTATGATGGCATCGGGTGTACTTTTTTCCGAATCAGCCAATATGTAGGCGCCATTCTCAACTCCGGAAACCGGTGCTTCTTTGCTTCTGTCTACAGTCGGGACGGCTTGTCTGGTAAGTGCTAATATGGAAGGTCCTCCTGTGCGGTTCATCGCAATTTTCCAGCACATCGTGGTTTCATTAGCATCGGCTGGACGTAATACATAGGTGTTCGGGATCAGGCGAAGTGATGCCAGCTGCTCAATAGGTTGATGTGTTGGGCCGTCTTCTCCTAAACCGACGCTATCATGTGTGAAAACCAGAATGGTAGGGATTTTTGACAGAGCAGCAAGGCGAATTGCAGGTCGGCAATAATCGGAAAATATAAGAAAAGTACCGCCGTAAGGTTTTAATCCTTTGTGCAGGTTTATGCCGTTCATTATACTGACCATAGCATGCTCCCGCACTCCGTAATGAACATATCTTCCTGTACGATTATCAGAACTGTATGGTTGAGAGTCTATCTGCGTGTTATTGCTGGGTGAGAGATCAGCAGATCCACCAAACAGGTTCGGGACAGCACCTGAAAGTTTTTTCAAAGTTTCTCCTGATGCCTTTCTTGTAGCCATACCTTTTGTATCAGCTGGAAAAGAAGGCAAAACTTCATCCCAGTTTACATCAGGCTCGTTATTGAAACCATAAAATTGTTTTACCAATTCAGGATCGGTTGCATGAAGCTCATCCATTGCATGGTTCCATTCCTGCTCAAAACGCCCTCCATTTTTTATAGCTTCCCGAAAATTGATTTTTACCTCCTCCGGAATAAAGAATGGATCGAATGACGGGAATTGGTAGCCTTCTTTGGCCAACTTAATCTCTTCATCTCCCAACGGAGCGCCGTGAGAAGATGCGCTGCCTTGTTTATTCGGGCTACCATAGCCAATCCTGGTCTTGCAACTTATGATAGAAGGTTTATCTGTGTTTTCTTTGGCTGCCTGGATTGCAATGCGGATAGCCGTCCTGTCGTGCCCGTCTACCTGCTGAATATGCCAGCCATTAGCTTCAAAACGTTTGAGGCGATCTTCGGTAAAGGATAAATCAGTTGACCCGTCTATGGTGATATTATTGTCGTCATACAGATAAATAAGTTTCCCAAGCTTAAGATGTCCCGCAAGAGAAGCCGCTTCCTGGCTGATGCCTTCCATCAAGTCTCCATCACTGACAATGCCGTAGGTGTAATGATCAATAATAGGGGTTTTTCCAGTGTTGAATTTTGTAGCCAAAAAAGTCTCGGCAACAGCCATGCCCACGCCGTTAGCAAACCCTTGGCCAAGCGGGCCTGTTGTTGTTTCAACACCCGGAGTCATACCATATTCAGGGTGTCCCGGGGTTTTGCTGTTCCATTGGCGAAAGTTTTTGAGTTCCTCAAGAGGTAAATCGTAGCCCGTAAGATGAAGCAAGCTGTACAGCAACATAGAACCATGGCCTGCTGAAAGTATAAAACGATCACGGTCTATCCAGCCCGGGTTCCGGGGACTATGGCGTAAAAATTCCGTCCAAAGTACATAGGCAGCATCAGCCATACCCATTGGCATACCCGGATGACCCGAATTAGCCTTTTGGACGGCATCCATTGATAGCGTTCTGAGGGTGTTAACAGATTGTTGTTCGAGCCTTGAATCAGTCATTCTTTCTAAAAAGGATTATGGGGTTGTTATAATAAATGATGCAGCAAATCACACGGGTCTTAAAATAGCCTTTATCATCTTGCATTCATAAAACAAAAAAGCCTCCACTGGGGAGCGGAGGCTTTTAGCTAAAGGATAGTGTCATCTTTTAACGAGAGGCTTGTGCACAATTCAATTCATGCTCAAGTTCGTATTCAGCATTAGCCTGAAATGGACCAAAAGAGGCATTTTGGAAAGCTTGGCATGCCTGTGGTTCATTCTCCTGGTTCTTATAGGCGATACCTAGTTCAAACCAGATCTTAGCCTGATCGGCACGACCATCACTTTCGTATTCAAGGGCTTGGTTTGCGTTAGCAATAGCCTGGTCCCAATTACCTAAATGGTTGTGTGCTTCAGCAAGTCTGTAACTAACTTCTGCAGAAGAACCATCGTAAGTAGACGCTTGATTCAGTAATTCAAGGGCAGCTGAAAAATTTTCATCCTCAATTGCATTAGCACCCAAATAAACCAGGTAATCTTTGGCTGCATCGCTTGCTCTGTCTGCCATATCCATATCACCGGCATTTAATGAAATATCTATGGCAAGGTCAAATTGCTCCAGGGCGTTGTTCAAATCTTCTTTTTGTCGGTAAACCAATCCTTTTTGGTAAATGGCCAGGGGGTAATTGGCATTAAGGTCTAAAGCATTATTATAGGCTCCCAAAGCGGCATCATGTTCTCCATTACGGTAAAGGTTATTACCCATAGAAAGGTAAAGTCTTGGCAAATTACCTTCGGCACGCGCTTTTGTATTTTCGTCACCATATTGTTCAGCATATTGAACCGTTTCCTGAAAGGCTTCGATAGCAGAATCAATATCCCCACCTTGATACAGGCTTGCAGCATGTCTGAAATATAACTGCGGTATCTGTGATCTAACACGGTCACGAATATCATCAGCTTCAGCACCAACAGCCTCTGCCAATTCTAGTGTTTCCTCAAACGTTTCAATGGCCGCCAGGTCATCACCGCTTTGCACCAATTCAAAACCTTCATTAAACTTAAGTACCACATCCTCACGGGTCTGCGCATCAGCGACTTGTGTAGTAATTGTAGCAAGCATCAAGAAAGCCACTAAATATTTTATCTTGCGTAATTTCATAGTATTGTTTTACCTTTCTTAAAGATTTTTGTAATTCGAGAACGAAAGTACAAAATAAATTAGTATTTACTAAAAGTTAGTTTAAATTTCATAATATTAATTAATAGAATCAAAAATTTGGTTTAAGTTTATGTTCCTGATAAAAATCATAAATAATGGAGGCCGCATCTTCTTCGGAATCTGTTAAATGAAACAAATTTAAATCTTTTTCCGATATCGTTCCAGCACCTATCATGGTTTGCTTTATCCAGTCAACAAGCCCTCCCCAATACTCTGTGCCCATCAATACAATGGGAAAAGGGTCAATTTTCTTAGTTTGAATTAATGTTAACGCTTCAAAAAGCTCGTCTAGAGTTCCTAATCCTCCTGGGAAAACCACAAATCCCTGGGCGTATTTTACGAACATGACTTTTCTTGCGAAGAAGTAATTAAAGCGAATAGTAAAATCAGCGTCAACATAGGTATTTGGCTTTTCTTCAAATGGAAGCTGTATACACAAACCGACCGATTTCCCCTTTCCCAGGTTGGCTCCTAAGTTGGCTGCTTCCATAATTCCCGGACCACCCCCCGTAATTATCCCAAATCCCATCTTGGTGAGCTTAATAGCCACCTTGACCGCTTTATCATAATGTGCGCCCCCTTCTTGAAGCCGGGCAGAACCAAATATGGATACACATGGGCCTATTCGTAGCAGCTTATCATAGCCTTCTACGAATTCACCCATAATTTTAAAAACGCTCCATACATCCTTTTCAAAACGTTCCCGTTCTTCATATTGGTCAGGTATTTTTTCTTGTTCGTTTTTTGCCATAAATTATCAATTAAATTCTCTACTGGAAAGATAAGCGAAAAGACAACGAAACAAATGGTTTTTGATCGGGGGTCCAACCAGGCTTAACTCCTATCCTACCGCTTAGGTCATCACTCACATCAAAATCTCTGAATTGTGCATATACATAGGCGTCAACCACGTTTAGCCCATAAGCAAGAAGGATACCCCCTAAAGCGTAATCACGCCTGCTACGCAGAAGATTGCGATGGTTGCGAAGATATTCCGGCGACACATTAGGGTTAATTGTTTCCGGCGTCGGGCCAAACTTCTCATCATCAGAATGAGTATTATAGTACGCCGCTCTGTAATCGTTATAGGCTCCATGCACATTTAAGGTGTAGTAAGCAGCTCCAACTATTAAACCATAGACAATGGGGATTTTCCAAACCTGTTTGTTGGTTAACTGTCCCCAGCCGGGTATCATAGCAGACCGGAGCATAACTTTTTTGGGTTCCGGCACCGAATCGGCCCGGCTTTGCATTTCCTGCGTGGAATCAGAAAAGATACTTTCTTGATCCTTCGGTGCTGGTGCAATATCATTAAGTTCTTGAGCAAAAACATTATCACAGAAAAGCAATAAAAAGAGTCCTATCCCCAGCTCACGAAGCGGAATCAAATAGCGCAATGAGGCGATCCAGTTCATCATCGGTGTAATAGTCAATTCTGATTTCCCCACCTTTATTCTTTCTCTTTATTTGGACCTTGGTGCTAAATTTATTTTTTAAACGGTTGGATAGCTCCAATAGCTGTATATCTTTTTGGCCTTTTTTAGGCAAAATACGATTTGCCTTTTCTTTCTGTTTGCCGGCAGATCGAACGGCTTCCTCAATTTGCCTTACCGAATAATCATTTTCAACAGCTTGTTCAAGAATTTTTTTCTGTAGTTTCCCATCTTCTATGGTGATCAAAGCCCGGGCATGCCCCGTAGAAATTTTACCTGATTTAAGTGCTGCCTGAATAAATGGCGGCAAGTTTAACAGCCTCAACATATTGGTAACTGTGGTCCTGTTCTTGCCGACCTGTTTAGCTACCTTTTCCTGCGAATACTTACACTCTTCAACCAGCCTTTTGTAGCCCATGGCAATTTCAATGGGATTAAGCTGTTCGCGCTGCACATTTTCAATTAAGGCAAAAGCAATGACATCATTATCATTAACTTCACGTATATATGCCGGAATAGTATTAATCCCAGCCATTTTGGTTGCTCTCAGACGCCTTTCACCACTGATGAGTTCATAACGGTCATCACGGACCAATCGTACCGTGATGGGTTGAATCAAACCGTGCATTTTGATGGAATCCGAAAGTTCCTGCAAGGCAAATTCATCAAAATCTTTTCTCGGTTGCTGAGGATTGGCCCGAATATGTGTGACCGGGATATGCAGCGTTATATTTACACGACTAGACGGTTTACCAATAGTCGATCCGGGTGTACTGTCGTTGTTTCTTTTCTCGTCATCACTGTATTCCGGGAAGAAAGCTCCCAATCCTTTACCTAATACTTTTTTTGCCATTTTGGTCTACACGTTAGAATAACAAGCGAAGCTGTGGGGTTTGCGTTGACAAAATGAATCTAGTTCTCGGTTGCAAAAACCGGGCTGTCTTTAAAGAGATCTTTATTTTGTGTGATGATTTCACGCGCCAATGAAAGATAATTTTTAGAACCAATACTTATGGAATCATAAAGAAGTACGGGTTTCCCAAAGCTAGGAGCCTCGGCAAGCCGCACGTTTCTCGAAATTACCGTTTTATACACACGGTCATCAAAATAACGTTTTACTTCTTCGGCAACCTGATTGGACAAACGGGTACGTGAATCATACATTGTGAGAACGACCCCCTCAATTTGCAATGATGTATTTAGATGTTGACGTACAATTTTAATGGTATTCAAAAGTTGTCCAAGCCCTTCAAGAGCAAAATATTCGCATTGAACGGGGATCAGGACGGAATCTGACGCTGTCAGAGCGTTTATGGTTAACAGGCCAAGTGAAGGCGGGCAATCGATTATAATAAAATCATATTCGGAACTCAGCTTTTCAAGCGAAACCCTAAGAATATTCTCCCGTTTAGGCTTGTCCACCATTTCAATTTCCGCACCTACAAGATTGATATGAGCCGGTATGATAGATAGGTTGGGCATCTCAGTTTTCATGATAGTGGCATTTATATCAATATCATCGATCAAAACCTCATAAATTGAGCTTTCCACTGTTTTCGCATCAATTCCTACACCACTGGTTGAATTACTTTGAGGATCGATATCCAGAAGAAGAGTAGAATGTTCCAGAGCTGCAAGGCTTGCAGCAAGGTTTACGGCTGAGGTAGTTTTGCCTACACCGCCTTTTTGATTCGCTACCGAAATGATCTTGCCCATAATTTACAAAGTCCAGTTTTAAAGAATTATCGCACGGGTCTAAATATAACGCGGGCGTATGTGTCAAGCAAAGAATACACACAAATTTTTATGGAAGGGAGTAAATAAGGAAATAACTCCGAACTGACCTTGCTTATAATATTGGGGTAAATTTAGTAAATAGTAATAAAACTTCGAATAAGATTAATTAGATGTTCGAGTTAATTGAATGTCACCCATATCAGGCCTCGATGACGTTGAATTTTGAACGGGCACCAGTTTCTGCAGACTGTTTTGTAAATCAGTACCACCAATAGATATATTCACGTCGGGACCAGACGAGGTGGTTTGGTTAATATGCAATATGTTATTGTAATCAACCCAGGGGCTCATCTCTTCGGCTTCATTCATACTGCTACCAGATTCGCCGGCATTTTGTGGCAGTAATCCTGCATCTTCCGGATAAAAATTAATTATGCTAACCATCACACTGAACATTACGGCTGCGGCCGTGGCCATCGTTGTAGTATTACTCCACCTGGGAAAAAGTGAACGGCGGTTATCATGATAATGAGTCACGGCCTGATGTATTATCGTATCCCTTAAATTAGCCGGCGGACTATGGCGGGGCAGCTGCTCCAGCCTTTTCAACGTTCGACGTAAACATTCTATTTCAATGAGCAGGTTCATGTCACTCTCCATCGCCCTCTCCACCATTACGATCTCAGAGGGATCAAGCTCGTTCAGAACATACTCGACACAGAGATCATCTGCGTTCGGCAAATTTGACTTCTTTTCCATTTTCCTTTTCAAACATTTTTCTCAGGTTAATTAAAGCATATCTCATTCGCCCAAGAGCAGTATTTATAGATACATCTGTGAGCTCAGCGATTTCTTTAAACGACATTTCATAGTAGTGCCTTAACATTACTACTTCACGCTGCTCCTTAGGAAGCTTACCTATATGTTTGATGAGACTATCTTTCGCCTCACCTTTTTCAATACCTCTCTGGGCATCAACGATACCCTCATCCGGTAGACGATCATAAAAATCGTAATCCGGATCTTGATGAGAATTGACATCAACAAAACGCTTTTTCTTCCGCAAATAATCAATCGTCGCGTTATGAGCAATACGCATCACCCAGGCAATCCACTTGCCCTGTTCATTATACGTTTCGTCCATCTTGGTGATGACCTTCGTAAACGTTTCCTGAAATATATCGTTGGCCGTTTCAGCATTACCAACCATGCTGTATATGTATGAATATATCTTGGATTCGTGTCGCTTTAACAGAGTTTTAAAAGCCTGCTCATCACCGTCTTTCCTATACATACGGACGAGCTGCTGATCATCAAGATCTTTAAAGTTCATATTATTTTTTTTAGTTGACCTCATTGTATCCTTTCAACGGCAGACATATTTGAAAATTGTATGCCATTTAATTACTAATTTGATGTTTGGTCTAGTACTCCTCAATAGAGTTTTACCCTATTACTTCTTAAGAACACATGCCGTCGTGTAATCAATCCATTACCGGCTAAAAAATATCCCGTTCAATAATTTTCTTCATATTCCATTGATACTTAAGGAGTTCCTTAGTCTATAAATAAGATATAAATAGTTTAATCAAATAACACATAAATCAAAACTTCATTTATTTATTACGTTGAATTTTAACAGAAATTATTGTTAATATACACATATTTTACACACACTGACAGGTACATATGGATAACGCTCAACTCACCCAAAAACAGAAAACGTTTTACAAATACATTCGCGAATATAAACGAGAATATGAAATATGGCCAACCTATCGCGAAATTGTTGATGAGTTTGGTTTCAAGTCACCCAATAGCGTTACCCAGAACCTACAATCTCTTGTTAAGAAGGGATATTTGATCAAAGGTGAAGATGATGACTATGAGCTAAGCCCCAGGTATGATACCTCTCAGCCGGAATCGTCAGGCATCCCGGTCCGGGGCCTCATTGCTGCAGGTTACCTGCAGGAAGCTGTAGATTTAGATCTGGGAATGATCACCATGAGATATCTTTTCCCAAATCTGGATAACGTTTTTGCCTTAAGAGTTTCAGGCTTAAGTATGAAAGATGCGGAAATTTATGACGGTGACTTTGTTTTATTAACACAAGATGAACCCAGAAATGGTGAAATTGGTGCGGTATTGTATAATGGAGAAACTAGTCTTAAAAGAATCTACAAAAATATTGATGGCCTGAAACTCGAACCCGCTAACAAAGATTTCGACGATATTAATATTAAACCAGGAGATTCCGAAGAAGTCAATATACTGGGTAAATATATCGGCCACGTCAATAAGACCGGTATGTACAAAGCCTGATGTCTAAAGTTTAAATGCCGTATGCTTTGTTTTCCCCACCCCCACTATCAATAAATTTCCTGTTAAAAGGTCTTGCCCGTATCTGCTTCCTGAACTATTTGCCCAGCCTTTTTTTCAAGCACATCCCGGCCAGCTCCTTCCAAACTTAAAGGTTTAACCGTGATTAGCCTGTAATTAGCACCCTTAATGGCCTCATGCAACTGACCGTCTTTGATCCAGGCACGGCCTCCATCATGTTGAAGACGTTTCCGGTTTTTGAAGATTTTTGCCTGTTTATGTAATTCGGGTAATTCTCTCATCATCTGCTATAGAATTGATCTTTTATTTCCACTCTAAATTACACTTACCAAAGGTTATTTCAAACATAAAAAGTGTGATGACAAAAGATCCTGATCACCTCACGAGGTCAAAACAAGTCATCCTCAGGAATTACCCACTAACCGCTCATTCAAAACAGGATTAGACAGAAAAACCGATCATGAATTTTTTTTGCTCTACAAATACAACACCCCCAGTTTGAACAACGCCGTATCAAAGCCATATCAACGCCGTATCAACACCGTATATTTACGGCTTTGATACAGTGTTGATACAGT
>JBBDMV010000062.1:0-4907 GCA_040878115.1 Balneolales bacterium | reverse complement strand
AGTAACAAAAAATCAAGGCCAATTTTAACTCGCATCCACCGGCGTTAAAGTTAAACTATTCAATCACAGTCCTCTGGCGCCGGCGCTCAGACAAAAAATTGGCCGGTACTTTAACCCTTACACCATCCAAATACCGCAGTACAGTGCGTCTCTACATCGCAGTGGATTAAACAACCCATGTCTGAATAAACCAGCAACTGCGATTTTATCAATCGGTAATATATGAATGGTTTCCGTGATGCGGGTGCATCATGTAGAGACGCAAAATCTTGCGTCTCTACGGTGGATTAAACCAACCATGCCTGAAGGTTACGGGTGTCGGCGAAATGGCTTTCGATACAACCCCCACGCTATTCAATGGCGTCTCGCCCGATGTCTTATGCACCCGGAGCAGGCTTATGAGATTTGAAGCTGTTTATGGGAGTGTTCAGGGTTCATGAGTTCTATATAACCTATTCCCCAACCGAAGTCGAAGACTTGTCTGATTGCATCAACGCAAAGTTGTCAAATCTTCTCTCGTTGTCTGAAGGATGTTATTTTTATTTGAATCATTGGCTAGCAAGATTTGACAACTTTTGATTACATTTCGACTTCCCTTCGACTTCGTTTCGCTACGCTCAGACAGAAAATTGGCCGGGTTTATTTCGTGTACTTGAACCGCTCAAGTACGGTTTCATCCTGATTAAGTGGCTTCTCGGTGAGTGATTTCGCCTGGAGGAAGCAGAGCAAATAATCGCGTCCGCCGGCTTTCGAATCCGTTCCACTGAGGTTGAACCCGCCAAAAGGCTGAGCTCCTACCAGCGCGCCGGTGTTTTTTCGGTTGATGTACAAGTTTCCGACGTGAAACTCCCGTAAAGCTCTGTCAATCTTTGCGGAATCTGATGAGAAATAGCCACCGGTTAATCCGAAACGAGTATTATTGGCGATATTGATCGCGTCATCCGTATCCTTGGCGCGGATAAAAGTGACAACAGGTCCAAAAATCTCTTCCTGGGCAATGCGCGCGTCGGGACCAACATCAGAGAAAATTGTGGGCTCAATATAATGGCCCGGATCGGCAGTATCAGCTTTTTTGCCGCCCAAAATGAGCTTGCCTTCACCTTTGCCTAATTCTATATAGCTCATAATTTTATCTACTGCTTTCTGGTTGATCACCGGACCGACAATAACATTTTCTTTAGCATTGCCGATTTGAAGTTGTTTGGCTTTTTCCAAAACCCTTTCAAGGACTTCATCATACACCTCGCCAACAACGATTGCCCGTGAGCAGGCCGAGCATTTTTGGCCCTGATAACCATAGGCCGCCTGCACGATTGCGGTGGATGCCGCGTCAAGGTCGGCGTCTGAGTCGATAACCATGGCATTTTTCCCTCCCATCTCAACGATTACGCGTTTCACGAAGTTCTGCCCGTTTTGTGGTTCGGCAGCTACCTGGCTGATATGCTGGCCCACGGCAAGGGAGCCTGTGAAGTTGATAAAACGTGTTCTTGGGCTGCCGGTGAGCGCATCACCAATCTCTTCGTTGTCACCGGTAATGAAATTGAATACCCCATCGGGCAAGCCAGCTTCTGTGAAGATTTCATGAACAAGCCAGCACATCATCGGCGTATCGGGGGATGGCTTGGCAACTATGGTATTTCCCGCCGCTATCGGTCCTGCGGCCATTCCCGCTGCAATAGCAAAGGGGAAGTTCCAGGGAGAGATGGAAACACCCGCTCCTATAGGGATATAAATAGTTTTATTCTTTTCACCCCGGGCATCCAGAACGTCCATGCCTTTATCGTAACGAAGGGCTTCATGGGCGTAGTAATTAAGGAAATCGATACCTTCGGCTATCTGGGCGTCGGCTTCACGATAATTGTGGCCCGATTCGGATATTTGCCATGCATTGAGTTCCAAACGGCGGCGTTGAGCGATTTCGGCGGCACGGAATAGTATATTGGCCCTTTCTTCAGCAGGCACGAATTGCCAGGTCCCATATGCTTTCCACGCACTCTCCAAGGCCGCTTCGGCCTGTATATGACTGGCAAGCTGGAAGGAGGCTACAGTTTCGTTGGTATTTGAGGGATTGACGCTGTCAAAAATTCCTTTCTCCCCTTCTGCTTCTTGTCCGTTGATGATAAGGGGGTAGGTTTTCCCGAACCTTGACCTGACATCATCCAGAGCAATTTGTTGGGCTTTTAAGACGGAGGGATCGTCATAATCCAGATATTCTTCAATTTTAAATTCTTCTAAGGCCAGTTTGTTCATGAGTACTGTTAATTTAAATGATTAGGATGAATTGCTTAAATATTTGCACTCTCATTTTTGTTATAAGATAATAAATCCAATTCCCTTCAGAAAGTTTTACGGGGTTTACGAATATGGTTCATCAATTCGTATTGAAGAGAAAAGCGATTACACATGCTTGAACCTTTAAATCTTATTAACACTTAAGCTTTTATAGTGATTCTAAACTTGAAAATTGCACATGGTAATGGTAAATTGAGGGAATTAATTTTATAAAAGTGCTTGAAAATCCTCATGGGTTAAAAATCACAATAAATATTTAGGAGTAAAAATTTTTATGGCTTCAATTAAAGTTGGTATTAATGGTTTCGGACGAATTGGGAGAATGGTTGCCCAGTCGATTTTTGCAAACCACAAAGATATTCAGATTGTGCAGGTCAACGACCTTACCGATGCGGCTACCCTGGCGCATTTATTTAAATATGATTCCGTTCACGGAAGGTATAAGGGTGACGTTAAAGTAGATGGTAATAATATCGTTATTGACGGTAATACTGTTGCTGTTTCTTCAGAAAGAGACCCCGCTAACTTGAACTGGGGCGCTGCCGGTGTTGACGTGGTAGTAGAATCAACCGGGTTCTTCACCAACCAGAAAGATGCTGAAAAGCACATTCAGGCAGGTGCTAAAAAAGTTATTATTTCCGCACCCGCCAAAGGCGATGTGAAAACCATCGTGCTTGGTGTAAATGATTCTGAAATTGATGATTCAATCCAGATCTATTCAAACGCGAGCTGCACCACCAACTGCCTGGCCCCGATGGTAAAAGTTCTGGATGATGCTTTTGGTATGGAAAAAGGATTCATGACGACAATTCATGCTTACACCGGTGACCAAAGTACAGTTGATTCACCGCATAAGGACCTTCGTCGTGCCCGTGCCGCAGCTATTAACATGATCCCAACCACTACAGGTGCTGCTAAATCCGTAGGTTTGGTCCTTCCGCACCTTGCCGGTAAACTTGACGGTGGTGCTGTTCGCGTTCCTGTACCCGATGGTTCGCTAACTGATTTTACAGCTATAGTTAAAAAAGATACCACGGCTGATGAAGTGAATAATACCTTTAAGACAGCTGCAGAAGGTGGCTTAAAGAACATCCTTGAATTCAGTGATGAACCATTGGTTTCGTCAGATATTGTTGGGAATCTCCATTCCTGCATTTTGGATTCGCTGTCCACCAAAGTTGACGGTAAACTTGTTAAGATCATCGGTTGGTATGATAACGAAATCGGCTATTCTTCCAGAACAGCAGATTTGATCAAGCGAATCGCATAAAGGGGAATACCCTTTATTGCGGCGGGGCGTAGCGCAGCCCGGTAGCGCACCACGTTCGGGACGTGGGGGCCGCAGGTTCAAATCCTGTCGCCCCGACTATTGGAACACAAAGGGTTACATATTTTATGTAACCCTTTTTTCTATTCTTAGCTGTAACGTTTTGTTATCAAGAGTTTTATCCATCTATAGAACTCAGAGGGTTTCAAACAAATTTAATACTTGCATTTGATAAGTTAATTTTACTTATTATCAATAAGTAAATAAGGGGTAAAAATGTCTGGGAAAAAAGCAGAACAAAGAGATAAACCACGAATCCACTTCGTACGTGGAGGTGCTTATATCAAAGTTACTGAGCTATTAGACAGTGTCGTTGGGCAAAAGCAGTTAGAAGAAATGAAGGAATTTAGAGAAACTCTACAAGCCCGGGAAGAAGAAAAGAATAAATCAGATAAAGCTATAGCTTATTGAATTTTAGGTTTGATGTATTATTACCCGTACTTTTGGGTGGATATCTTTTTATTCGCTTCTCACCTTTATTCTATTACACTCATTATAGGTTAGACACGCAAAGGATTGTATTTAATTCCCTTTTAGGCTCTTTCTTTTTTTTTATTCCAGCTGTTTATTTGGTTAAGTATGAGAAATTGGATGCAGGTTTTATAAGTTTTTTACAGAACTATGATATAGAATACTTAGAGTATTCCGTAATTGCTTTTCTTCTTTCTATTACTGCTTTATCAGTAACATATTCTCCAATTGCAACGGGGAAGGTTCTACCGGCTTTTAAATCTTTTATTCTTCATATTTTATTCTTTAGGGCAGTTTATAAAGATAATGATGGAGTTGAAATAATATTTGCAGATGCTATGAAACGTACTTTGTATGTTTGCGTAACACTAAAGAATGATAAAGTTTATGTAGGGTCGGTTGTTTCTTCATTTGGTTCACCATCGTTTGATACACGCTCGATAAGAATTTTACCCTATGCCAGTGGGTATAGAGAGCCAAGGGACAAAAGTATAAAATTTATAACTTTTTATGATGAACTTTACTCTGAAATACGTTCCAATCCCGATAAATATACTATATCAAGAGACGACTTTGAGATAGCCTTTCATTTACGCGATCTTTTGACTGTAAGCTTTTTTGATCCGAAAATTTTTCTGAAAAACTCTGAAAAACCGGAGAACATTCTTTCAAATGAAAGCTAACCAATTATTAAATTACACTAGTGTCCGGTTAACTTAATCCTAAGTGCTATAACATGTTGTATATAGTAGAATAGATGCTGTTTGAATTTTTTTTGGACTTGAACTCGTAGCTTGACTGAGCCAACAGAGTCCCA
>JBBDMV010000061.1:0-26964 GCA_040878115.1 Balneolales bacterium | reverse complement strand
GATCAACGCCCAGAAGCGATAAAGCACTCATGCACGTTCAAGGACCATAGCATTTTTGTTACCAGGGGCTTATTGCTTACACTGGCGCGATTGGGTGCAAGTTCGTCAAGCGCAGAATCTTGGCGGAGCGGGAGAATACATAACCTGCAACTCGAAACCCGTATCCCGTTTACTGATCTAGTTTTGTAACCATTGCGCTGATTTTTTTGCGCTGGAGTTTTCCGAGGGATGTTTTTGGCAAAGCCTGTACGGCATGTATTACTTTGGGAACTTTGTATGCCGGGAGTAACTGTTTTAGTGAACTCGTGATTTGCGGTATATTCTCAAGTTCTTTCGTCTCAAAGATTATAAGAGCGGTGATTTTTTGTCCCCATTCCTTATCCGGGATTCCGGCAACGGCAGATTCCAATACCCCCGGTAGTCTGTTAATAACGGCTTCAACCTCATAGGGACTTACATTTTCACCACCGGTAATAATTATATCGGTCCTGCGTGTTTCTATAGTGAGCCTTCGGGAGGCATCTAAAGATCCGAAGTCACCGGTGTGGAACCATTGTTCATCATCAAATGCTTTCAGGTTATCATTCTCATCGTCATAACCTTCAAACACCTGTGGCCCCTTCAATACAATAAGCCCTGTTTCGTCCGATGTAGCAGGTTTAAAATCCTCTGTTACTATTTTAATTTTATTTCCCCCCAGAAGTTTTCCAGAAGCGAAACCGTTAGCCGGTTCATATTTCTCTACAGCAATCATACCACAAGTTTCGGTCATACCATAGCTGGTCAGGACCGGGAAGTCCCGTTTGGATGCTTCTTTTAGAATTTCAGGGGAAACCGGGCCTCCTCCCAAAAGGATAGCTTTTAAATTGGGATTGGGTTTGAAAGCATTCAAATCCAGAAGTCGCATTAGCATGGTCGGGACCAGTGAGACAACTTGGATCCGGGAATTTTCTGAAATCAGGGTAGCAATCTCTTCAGCGTCAAATCCATCAGCCCTGTATATGCCCGTGTTGTAAAGTAATGACCGGGGTATGATACTCACTCCCCCGATATGATTTAAGGGCAGGCAATGCAGCCATAATCCTTGTGAACCCGGTCGTAGAAGTTGAGATGAATTTGCAGCAGAATGTTCAATTTGCTTCCTTTTGCAAGGAACCAGTTTTGACCGACCGCTGCTGCCGGATGTAAATAAGTAAGCAAAGAAGTCTTCAGAGCTAATCGACGGTAAAGTGGTTAAATTCTCCGGTAGGCAAGATTTAATGCTGTCATAGGTTAGGGCTGGTATGTGTACAGAATCGAATTTGTCTAAAGCGGCTTGTGTACGGCCAAAGAAAACTTCAGGATCCATTCTGTTGATTTTATTCCGGGAGATAAAAGCCACATCAAGTGACGCAAATGAAATACCGAGATTCCAGCAGGCGGCAATGGTCATGAACAGATCATCGGACGAATTCGCTTCAAGTGCTATTCTGGGTTTGTGGAAATAGGACCAGTGTTCATTGAGCCAGGTTTTAAGTCGATTTGTGTAATCATTCAGATCTTCATAGGTAAACGACCCGGTTCTGGATTCCAGGAATATGTTGTTTTCAGTATTAGATTTCTTAGATGGGTACATTAAGCCTTATAAATTTCAATGGGAAAGACTGGTAGAGCGCAATTCCTTTTTTCGATTCCTTATCAGCAGGTTCATTTGGAAACAGGATGGTTCCTGACCGGGCTATAATACAACATTCACTTAAAAAAAGACTGATAAGAACTGTAAATATTAGATCAAATTACAATGTATTTAGAACTATGTTTTTTTATCCTGTTATCACTTTAAAATATTATACGGATATTGACCCGTTTAGTTAAATAATGATCCAAAAAATTCAATCAATAGGTCCCAATCGTGCTTGTTAATAAAAGAGCATATTTTTTTCATTTAAATTGAAGGTGAAAAACGGGCACGTCTTACAGCAGTATTTTTTATATTTGAGAAAGTAATCTTCATCAGTGCAATTTCATGCTAAAAGTCGAAAGAAATGGCCGCGTATACCGCATTATTCTGAACAGGCCTGAAAAAAGGAATGCTTTGAATGGTGATATGGTTGACGAACTTCAATTTCATTTTGACCGTGCTTTTAATGATGAGAATATCAAACTAATCGTTCTTTCAGGGAATGGCAGCGCATTTTGTGCCGGAGCTGACCTTGCCATGCTTAAAAGCCTTCAACATGCTTCATACGAGGATAACCTGGCGGACTCGGGGAAACTGGGACGGTTGTTTTTAACGATACGAAATGGCCCTAAAATGGTGCTGGCAGCGGTTCATGGCCATGCCATTGCCGGGGGATGTGGTTTGGCCGGGGCCTGTGATATTTCTATTGCTTCTCAAAATGCCAAACTTGGTTATACGGAGGTCAGGATTGGATTTGTCCCCGCTATTGTGACCAGATTATTATTGGATAAAGTAGGAGAAACTCGTGCAAAAAAACTTTTGTTATCAGGCAATCTAATATCAGCAAAGGAAGCTGAGGAAATGGGATTGATAACCGAAGCGGTACCTGCTGAAGATTTTAACAAACACGTAGAAACCTGGATTGAGACCTTGCTATTTAAAGTGAGTGGAGATGCTGTCGCTAAAACAAAATACCTGATCAATAAACTACCGGATATGTCGATGACAAAAGCGATTAGTGAGGCCATTCAGGTAAATGCTTCTGCAAGATCAAGCATCGATTGCCAAAAAGGTATAATTGCTTTTTTGAATAAAGATAAAATCATTTGGTAAGATTTTACACCGGTGTTTACCGTAGCTGACTGCAATTACTTCTTAACAACAAATCCCCGTATATTAAAGGATTAAAAAAATAAAACAACACAAAAGAAAACAGATTGAACCAATTTCAGCCTAATACCCAATTTTCAGTTTTTCCCCCTGCTGTAAAACATTTAATAATCATCAACGGGCTTTTCTTTGTAGCAAGAATGACGCCTGGAATCGACAACATTCTAATGTCATTTCTTGCATTATGGCCCTTGCAAGCCGGAATCGGACTACTGCCTACGGACCCTATGGTTTTTTATCCATGGCAGTTGCTTTCGTACATGTTCCTGCATGGTGGTACTGGCCATATCTTCTTCAACTTGTTCGCACTTTGGATTTTTGGACAATCCATTGAAAATGAATGGGGCACCCGGCGTTTTGTGTATTACTATATTCTTACCGGTGTTGGGGCCGGCTTAATTCATGTTCTTGTTAATTTGGGTGCTGATGCGATAATTCCAACAATAGGAGCATCAGGCGCAGTTTATGGAATATTATTGGCTTTCGCTTACATGTTTCCGAATCGTGAGATTTTTCTGATATTTTTACCAGTACCAATAAAAGCTAAATACTTCGTTATTATATTTGGTGGTATGGAATTCCTTATAGGCGTTACCGGGGTTCAAACAGGAATTGCACACTTTGCTCATCTTGGTGGAATGCTGGTGGGTTACATATTGATTAAACTATGGAGAGTGAGAGGTGGATATAATTGATTAGTGAAACTCTTGGTGATAGGCATATAATTAACCGCAGAGGTTCAAAGATTGCCTGTGAACTGCTAATACATTGAAAAGCCGTATGTACGATGAATCATTTACGAGTGCGCTAAAAAGAGGCTACTATAGTATGCCTGCCGCAATTCGAACCATTATTTCGATTAATCTGGGAGTATTTATTATTCAATCTCTCGGCGGCACGGGCTTAAACAACTTGCTTGTTTCATATTTTGGTTTTATACCCGAGTGGGGAACGACTATAACGCAACCGTGGCGTTTGGTTACCTATATGTTCCTGCATGGAAGTTTTCTGCATATTCTTTTTAATATGTTATGGCTTTGGTGGATGGGGCGTCCTGTAGAAAGTCAGCTCGGTGCAAAAAACTTTCTGGTCATATTTCTTGGTTCCGGTGTTGGTGGGGCCCTGATAAACCTGGTGCTAACTAACTTGTTTGTTAGTAATGTTACCATTGGGGCATCAGGTGCTGTTTTCGGGATCATGGTCACATTTGCCTTGCTATTTCCGCGAACACCGATCATGCTTCTCTTTTTACCACCCATTGAGGCACGTTTTTTGGTAGCCGGCTTGATTGCTTTTGATTTGTTATTTATTGCTCAGGCTGACAATGTTGCCCGGATTGTACACCTTGGGGGCGCTTTCTCAGGTTATTTGTTATTGAAATTGTATTACCGGGGTTATAATTATGACCTGTGGCTGGAATCCTTTGTCAAGAAATGGAAACGAGAGAAAAAAGATGTAAGAAAGAAAAAATCTAAGATGCATTCGGTATCCGAAGCCGAAATTGTGGAAGAGTACGATCAAAGTGAATTAGACCGTATATTGGATATCATCTCCAAAAAAGGCTACGAAGGCCTTAGCGATCACGAAAAACAAATATTATTTGAACTTAGTAAAAAGAATCAGGGATAAGAGCAGGTATAAGGGTATAAAAGTATAGGGTTTGTAAAATACTGGTGATTTTAATCCATATACCTCTTATCATTTATAAACCTTTCTTTACCCTTATACCCTATACTATTATACCCCTACACCTTCCTTTAAATGATTGAAAACAGACGAAAATCTACCCAGGTTCACATTGGTAGCGTAGCTGTGGGCGGTGATGCACCGGTTGTTGTACAATCCATGACCAATACCGACACCGCTGATATTGCACTGACAGCAAATCAAATTATCCAGTTGCACGATGCCGGTTCCGAGTTGGTCCGAATTACGGTTAATAACAAGGAGTCTGCTGCCGCAGTACCTTTCATCATGGATGAATTGGATAAAAAAGGTATTCAGGTTCCCGTTATTGGTGACTTTCATTACAATGGCCATGTACTGCTGACCCAATATCCTGAATGTGCAGAACGACTGTCGAAATACCGCATCAATCCGGGTAACACCGGAACCCGCACCCGTGATAAAAACTTCTGCACTATTGTTGAGCAGGCTATCAGGTACGACAAGCCCGTGAGGATTGGGGTGAATTGGGGTTCTCTTGATCAGCAGCTTCTTGCTGAGTATATGGACCGCAATAGTGCTTTGCCGGAGCCGAAAACATCCAAAGAAGTGATGATGGACACCATGATTGAAAGCGCCGTACGTTCTACGGCATTGGCTGAAGATGTAGGTTTGCCGGCCAACAAGATCATAGTGAGCTGCAAGCTTTCAGGCGTACAAGACCTGATCAATGCCTACACACGTCTTGCCGCTTTGTTTGATTATCCACTTCACCTGGGCCTTACCGAAGCCGGAATGGGCATGAAGGGTATCGTAGCCAGCACGGCCGCTTTATCGGTTTTACTGCAAAAGGGGATAGGTGATACGATTCGCATCTCCCTTACCCCTAAACCAAATGGCGACCGTGCCGAAGAGATTCGCACGGGGCAGCAGATACTTCAGTCGCTCGGAATACGGAACTTTACTCCACAGGTTGCCGCCTGCCCGGGTTGCGGGCGCACAAAAAGCACCTACTTTCAAGAGCTGGCTGAAGATATTCAGGAATACATTGTAGAAATGATGCCTATTTGGCGCGATGTATATCCCGGCGTGGAAGAAATGCATGTTGCGGTAATGGGTTGCATTGTAAATGGCCCGGGTGAATCTAAGCACGCCAACATCGGTATCTCCCTGCCCGGCACCTTCGAAGAACCCAAAGCCCCGGTTTACATTGACGGCGAACACCATTCCACCCTGGCCGGCGACCATATTGCCGAAGAATTTCGCAAGCTCCTGGATAATTATGTGATTACCAATTACGGGATGTAACAACGTTCCGTACAAAAGGCGCTGTAGCAGCGGAAGGATGAGGTATTGCCTAATAATGGCTTCGCTGATTACCAGCGCTACGAACGGGCAACAATATTCTTAGTGCTTTTTGTGCAATTCTTGATGATCTTTAAGGTTATAAATCTTTTTATCCCTAAACCTATTTACCTCATTGGCCTTTTCTATAGATCCCAAACATTTTAACAGGTTCATTATCATTACGGGTATTCTATGTATGATCGCTATATTTTGGGGTACAATAAGATATTCAGAAAATCAGCAATCACGTTTTGAAGAGGGTTTGGGTGATGGTGATGAAGTCAGTCATATGTCTTTCCTGCAGTTCGGGGAAGAAGACTCCGTCAGTGTTTCCCGGCATAAAGGCTCACCCGTGATCCTTGATTTTTGGGCGACCTGGTCGCAACGGTCTGCTCAGGCACATGGCAAGTTGGCTGAATTGCAACGCGACCATCCTGAGCTTGTGATCATATCAGTAGCTGTCAAGGATGATGAAGAATATATCAGCCAATACATCAGTGAGAATAATTACAATTTTATCTTTGCAGATGGAACCCAGGCCTACCAGGATTTACTCGTGCCGGGGCTTCCTACCCAGCTCATGTTCGATGCAAAGGGTAAGTTGAAGCATGTACTTGTCGGCTTCAAAGACGAGGACCAGTTCGAGGAAATATTGACCAATGCCCAATAAGGAGTACTCCATTCAAGACGGACAGGTAGTTCGGACCGTAGAAGCCGTTATACCGGCCACAAGCAGCGCCGCAAGCTATGGTGATGGCTGCTTTGAAACCCTGCGCTCGTATTCGGGCATATTCCTGGCTTTTGGCCGGCATATGGACCGCTTGAAAAGCAGTATGCGGTACCTGGGAATGACCATCCCGCGACACTTTACCCAAAGCTACTTTGAAGAAGAAACAGCACGATTATTAAAGTTAAATAGCCTTGAAAAAACCGACGCCCGAATTCGTTTGCAAATTTGGAGACTCGGGGCGTTAGGGTATCGGACCATAGAAACGGATACGATATCTTTTTTACTTACAGCTTCACCCATTCGGCAAGATAAAGGTCCGGTCCGGTTGGCAAGTGTAGGTCAGCTAAGAATTCCATCAGCTGCTTTGCAAAGCCGGTATAAGCTATCCAACGGATTGAATTACATCCTGGCCCGCCGGGAGGCCGGAAGCAAAGGGTATGACGATGCATTGATGCTTGATTACCGGGACCATATAAGCGAAACTACGATTGCCAATATATTCTGGAAAAGGGGGGATGTTGTGTATACACCTTCTGACCATTGTGATCTGCTGCCGGGTATCACCCGAGAGCTTCAGCTGGAATGGCTGCATAAAAAAAAGGAAATTTCCGTGCAGGTTGGTCAATTTGGTTTGGGCCAGTTGCTGCAAGCCGAAGCGGTTTGGCTGACCAACTCTGTGCAGGAAGTTATGCCCGTGAGCGAGATCAATGATACACCCTTCGGTACAGGTGATCCCTTGCTAGCAGAACTTAAAGAGGCATACAGAGAGATGATTGACCATGCATAAAAAGTTAAGGGCTTTAATAAAAAATCTTCGTTCCCAGGGGCCGCTGGTTTTTCTTGACTCACAATCGCCGGAACATCCGTCATCGAAAAAAAGCTATTTGGCTGCTGCCCCTGATGCTAGTATAGAAACTTTTGGCACCCGGATTGTTATACAACACACATCGAAAAAGAAAGAGATATTCGAGGCTAATCCATGGGAAGCGTTCAAGGAATTCCGCAAGCTTTATCCGGGCTGGCACTTTGGGTGGTTTGGGTATGATCTAAAAAACCATACCGAAAGGCTAAAATCTGAGAACCCCGATACTGCAGGACTTCCGGACTTGTTTTTTATTCGCCCGACAAAATTGCTTGGGATTGATCCTGTTACGAATCAAATTCATAACCTGTTAGGACCAAGCGTAAACCTACCAGAAGATGCAGGTGAGCAAAAGACGGTTGACATTTCCAACCTGCGTTCAGGTTTAAGCGAGACCGATTATCTGGCGATTATCAATAATGCAAAGCGGCTCATTAAAGAGGGTGACTTTTATGAAATAAACCTTTCCCATCAACTTAACGCTGATTTTTCAGGAGACCCACTAGACCTGTATGGAATGATGAGGCAGCGGGGGCCCGTTCCCTTTGGTGCCTTTATCCACCGGAATGATGCTTCGGTATGTTGCGTATCACCGGAGCGATTTCTGAGGAAAAAAGGACATAAGCTTACCTCCGAGCCCATTAAGGGAACGATTCGAAGGGGCCATAATGAGCAGGAAGACACATTTTTGAAAAATGAACTTCGCAGTTCTGTCAAAAATAAAGCTGAAAATATGATGATCGTGGACCTGGTGAGAAATGACCTTAGCCGCATTTCCAGGCCGGGATCAGTACAGGTAGAGAAACTGTATCAACTGCAGACCTTCAACACACTTCACCAAATGGTCTCCACCATAACCGCTGAAATGGATGACGAAACCGATGCCCTTGACGCCATTCGTGCCTGTTTCCCTATGGGTTCAATGACAGGGGCCCCAAAAATCCGGTCCATGCAGTACATCGAACAGTTAGAATCCTTTAAAAGGGGCGTCTATTCGGGCGCTATTGGTTACTTTACCCCGGATGATGATTTTGACTTCAATGTAGTTATTCGAACGGCTATCATAAAGAACTCCAAACTTTCCTACAGCATTGGAGGTGCTATAACGGCTGATTCGGACCCGCAAGAGGAGTGGGAAGAGACCTGGGTCAAAGCCCGTGCCCTGACGGATTATCGAGAGATAAAAGCATAAAATGCAAATATGCTTTCTTCGCGTTAAATAAACACCCCTAACACAATAACCTAAGTTTACCCAATAAATTATAGTAGACCAAGTCGGGCTTCCCCTATCATCCTTATATCAACACTGTATATTTATAGTGTTGATACGGCTTTGTATAAACCCACTTTAATGCCTTTTGCCATTATTAAAGAAGGGCATTTATGGCAGGTTTCCACCGGTGACAAGTTACCCCGGGGAATAGATCAGGCAAATCTTAGGCTTCGGTTTGGGGATGAGCATCTGGATCACATCCCCTCTTTACATCAAACAAGTCTTTGACTTCAGTTGGGAAGTTGCCTTCATTTGCAAGCTATTTGACCCGTTGTCATTTTAGGTGTCCCAATGCGGGAATCAGGAAATTACCCTTGTGACTTATAGATCAAGCTCAGGTTGATAAGGATGAGGAATCCAGGGAATGCTTTCTTATAACTGACGGAAATACGACTTTAAACGTCGTGCCACTATTCTGCTGAACTTCTATCGTACCTTTAAGCTGATCAGCAAGGCCTTTTATCAAGGTCATGCCCAAGCCCTGGGCTTCCTTTGTGCTGAAGTCCGAAGGCAGACCGGTACCGTTATCAGATACAACGAGTTTGTTTTCATTGTTCTCCCGGACCAGGGAAACTTCTATCAGACATGCTTTTCGACCGTCGCAGGCATGTTTGTATGCATTGGTAACCAGTTCGTTAACGATCAGTGCACAGGGGACGGCGGTGGTAATATCAAAACTAATCTCTTCAGCATGCACTTCAATACGGATGTTGGCGAAGCCCTTAAAATTTCTCCCAATGTAATTTATCAAATGTTTCAGATAAAGGCCGAAACTAATTTCCGAAAAGTTTTCTTGTTCGTAAAGCATTTGGTGGATCATGGCCATGGTCTTGATCCTGCTTTCGCTTTCTTTGAATTGCATTTTTAAAGAATCTTCTTGAGCATTGCCGGCCTGCAGATTAAGCAGGCTGGAAACGATGGCCAGGTTATTTTTCACCCGATGGTGGACCTCACCAAGCAGGAGCTCTTTTTCACGTAGCGAAGATTTGATCTGTTTTTCTCTTTCCAACCGTTCGGTTATATCAATAACAATAGCGACAAGCAATAGCTCACCAGCCGATTCGATGAGCTGAAGGTGCTCTTCCACATTATAGATGCTTCCATCCTTGCGCAGGTAGAGGGTTTCATATTTAAGTTTGTCTTTTTCCCCGTTTAGCAGCGGGCGGATATGGTCGCGAAAGCTTTCATCATTAAATTCGGGTTGAATATCATAGGCTTTCATTTTCATAAGTGCATCATGGGAGTAGCCTAAGTTTTGCCGTGCACCTTCATTGACGTACACCAGATCAAACGTTTCAGCATCAAAAATGGCAATTTCGTTTTTGCTGTTCTCCAGGACCTGGAAGTACCGCATTTTCTCTGATCGCTCTTTCTCTTTCATTGTGATATCGATACCGGTTCCCATAATGTATTGCTCACCCTCCAGTTCGGTGGCGATCCAGGTTAACAGGAATAAGATATTTTCTCCCTTTTTGCTTGTTAACCTGATCTCGATATCCGCTTTTCCTGTGCTGAAAGCTTCATCTATTTTCTTTTGGAGAGCATTTTTGTCTTGCTCTTCCACAAGATCAAGGACTTTAAGGTTTTTGATCTCCTCATAAGTATAGCCTGAATAATATTCCAGCCTGTTGTTCCACCAGTGAATGTTGCCTTTTTTATCAAAAAGGAGAAACAACCCGGGCTGGCTTTTTATTAAGAATTCAGCCAGGCTTGATTTACTTAAAGTTGTTTTATCGTTTGAAGGCATTTCACTTGATGATATTCTTGATAGGCTTATTTTATACTAAATAAGGCGTATAGGGGAGATGTTCCTTGCTAAAAACGAGTTTGGCATTTAACTATTCTTAAAACGACCGTTAGGATTACCTTACTTAGCCACGCGAAGATAAACCTGTTGATCGTGATCAGCGGTTTAAGAAAAACCCAACTTGATGCACCCCGTAATGACCCGTATATTGAAGGATCGTGAAAAAAACAGAAGCCACATTCATTGAGACGCCCAAAGGGATATTTACCGCCGCCGGTAACTGGTTTTATACTACCGTAGAAAAGCTCAGAAGCTATGCACCTGGGTTATTCCGGAAGCACAGTGTTGAAGAGATCATCACCGACGCTGAAGTTTGGATTCGAAGCGCTGATAGCCTCTCTATCACTCTGTTTATGTTTACTTTATTTGTAGTTGGCATAGAAGCGGCCGTTATCGTTACCCTTCTGTTTTTACCTTTTTGGCACCTGAACAAAAGCGCGTTCATCAATTATTCCGCAACAAAGTTGATGAAGTTAATAGATAAGGAAGCCTTTCTTATTTTGCTCTCGGTGATGGTCTTAAGCTGGATGGGAATGACCGGGCAATATGTTTCATTGGTGGTGGGGCTTTTCTTCTTTCTGGTGCTTAAGTTTGGAGGGTACCGTAAGCTGGTGGAATCTTACTACCGAAGGAAGGTTAATAAGATACCCCTTAATGACCGCATACTTAAAATGGTAGTGCTCAGGTACGCCATGTATGAAGACGTAAACGTTGAGGAGGTCAGAAAAATGGAAGCGGATGTCCTCAATATGATATCAAAATATAAAAAATAGCCAGGTTACCCTATATATGAGTGAACAAGTAAGGACGATGTTTGCCTCTATCGCGGACAAATACGACATAACCAATAGCGTACTTTCGATGGGGACCCATCACCGATGGAGGAAAACCGCCGTAAAAATGAGCGGCGCTGCTAAAGGAATGTCCGTGTTGGACTGCGCGACCGGGACCGGTGATTTGGCCCTTGAGTTTAAAAAAACGGTTGGCCCTGAGGGCAAGGTTACGGGAACCGACTTCTGTGCTGAGATGATGGAAACCGCACCGGCGAAAGCGGCGGGAAGAAAGCTCGACATCACGTTTGAAACGGCGGACGCTATGGATTTGCCCTATTCAGATAACTCTTTCGATATCGCCAGCATCGCTTTTGGCATCCGTAACGTAGATGGCCCTTCTCAGTGTCTCAGGGAATTGGCCCGGGTAGTAAAACCCGGCGGTAAAGTTATCGTGTTGGAATTCGGTCAGCCGTCAGGCCTTTTAAAGTACCCATACAACTTTTACAGTAAACATGTGATACCTTGTGTAGGCGGCATGATCACCGGTAACAGGGAAGCCTACGCTTATCTGCCTGAAACAAGCGCCAGTTTTCCGGCCGGTGAAGCTTTTACTCGTCTGATGATAGAATCGGGCAAATATCGTGGACAGAAAGCAAAAAGCTTAATGGGCGGCATTGCCTATGTTTATGCTGGTGATGTTTTATAATCAATATGGAGTGAACTCAAAAGTATTCTTGATATTCACCGTAAAAACAAAATCAAAAAATTGGTTAAGTTGAAAGAGGATATGTATTTTGGGGAAATTATAATTAAACGGCTAAAGTAATGGAATTGAAAATAGAAGAAATTAAAAAGCTGCTTCCTCATCGCTACCCTTTTTTGTTTGTCGACCGTGTGCTTGAACTTGAAAGGGCCCGCATTGTTACGTTGAAAAACGTAACGGGAAACGAGGAGTTCTTTAACGGCCATTTCCCCGGGTCTCCGGTTATGCCGGGCGTTCTGCAGGTAGAAGCACTAGCCCAATCAGGGTGTATACTTACGCTTACCCAAAAAGTTGAGAACCCCGAAGATGTTATCATTGTTTTTTCCAGCATCAATAGCGCAAAGTTCCGCAAGCCCGTTGTTCCGGGAGATCAGCTCCGCATGGTAGTTGAGCTGGTTAAAGAGCGCCGGAGCTTTATCACTATGCTTGGCAAAAGTTATGTGGGGGATGATATTGTGTGCCAGCTTGAAGCTACAGCCGCTATCGTCCCAAAGGATTCTCTATGAGCACGCAATTGGGTGGTCGTCCCGCTAAAATAACTACCCGCACTGTGGTTGATATGAAAAGTGCCGGCGAGAAAATCAGCATGCTCACCGCCTATGATTTCACCCTGGCCAAAATTATAGACCAATCCGGTGGCGTCGATATTATTCTGGTTGGCGATTCTGCCGGTAACGTGATGGCAGGGTTTGAGACAACGCTTTCGATGACTATGGACCAGATGATCTACCACACTTCGTGTGTGGTGAGAGGCGTTGAAAGGGCACTTGTGGTAGCCGACATGCCGTTTATGAGTTATCAGGTCACCCCAAAAGAAGCCCTAATCAGCGCCGGTAGAATGATGAAGGAAGCCGGAGCTCACGCAGTGAAGCTCGAAGGAGGTTCATCGGTGGCGGATACCATCAAAAAAATTACAAATGCCGGCATACCTGTTATGGGACACCTTGGGTTAACCCCTCAAAGCATATACAAGTTTGGGACCTATAAAGTAAGGGCAACCGATGAAGTGGAAGCCAGCGAATTGATTGAAGATGCAAAAAGTTTAGAAGAAGCCGGATGTTTCGCTGTTGTGTTGGAAAAAATACCGGCGAAGCTGGCAAAGAAAGTAACCGAATCCATTACTATTCCTACCATTGGAATAGGCGCCGGCGTGAATTGTGATGGGCAGGTCCTTGTTTTACATGATATGCTTGGTTTTAACAAAGATTTCAACCCACGTTTTATCAGACGATATGCAGATTTGCATTCCACGATTACCGAGGCCGTGCAGAATTATGGAAATGATGTAAAGGATGGCACTTTCCCCGGTAAAAAAGAACAGTATGATTAATAGCAATAGTAATAACAATAATGGCCGCTCAAAGCCGCTCATCCTTGTTTGTAATGATGACGGTATCTTTGCGCCTGGCATCACGGCACTGGCTGAAGTGGCCGCAGAATTTGGTGAGGTCACAGTGGTTGCCCCCGATCGTCAGCAAAGCGCTGTCGGTCATGCTATTACAGTAACAGATCCTTTGCGTAGCCGGCCATTTAAGATTAACGATAAGCTCAACGGCCAGGCCGTAAACGGAACACCCGCCGATTGCGTAAAGCTGGCCCATAATAACCTGCTCGACCGCAAGCCCGATATGATCTTAAGCGGCATCAACCACGGCTCTAATGCCGGTATCAACATTCTTTACTCCGGCACGGTAAGCGCTGCTACAGAGGGCACTATTTTGGGGTACCCGTCGATCGCAGTAAGCTGTACAGCTTATGAGGAAAGTGCTGATTTAACCGGATGCCAGGAGGCCGTCCGGCGTGTTATCCGGTTTGTTCTTGAAAACAAGCTTCCGCCGGGGATCACCCTGAACGTGAATGCTCCGGCCGGCCCTCTTAAAGACCTTCAATGGACCCGCCAGGCCAACAGCCGTTATATTGAAGAGTACGAGAGTCGCGTAGACCCTAATAATAAGCCTTACTTCTGGATTACCGGCACTTTGGAGATTTTGGATGACCGCGAAGACCTGGACCTGAATGTCCTTGAAGCCGGGATCGGATCAGTAACGCCCATTCAATACGACTTAACAGCGTATCCTTTTCTCAAGAAGTATGATGACACCTCTCTGTAATCGTAATTTGCAGATAAACGAAGTCACCCTTGTTGAGTACAAGGCAGGTATACGCATCGCGTGATCTTAACCCGTGTATAAATCTAACATCCTTGGAACCACAAGAGAATAAGCTATTTGATTTCAAGTTGAATGAATTCCCTCAACCGGAATTTTACCCTTTAAAATATCCTGTTTTACTTTGTCATGGTTTTGGGGCCGTAATTTCAATGATCCTTCCCTCGCCACTTCATCATTCCTGCATGCTTTTGAGGGAACACGGTGTGATTGCTTTTGCACCCAATATAGCGCCCTATGTGAAACTGGAAGTAGGGTCAGCAGCCTGGGCCAGGGTAATTGGAAAAGTTTTAAAGATGACTGGCGCGGGTAAGATCAATATCATTGCCCACAGCATGGCAGGTGTAAGCTTACGTTATGGAATCCATACACTAGGCCTTGGGGAAACTGTTTCCTCACTCACGACAGTGGCTTCACCTCACCATGGGACCAGTCTTGCTGAGATGGCTATTGACACGCCAAAAACGGCCCTTGAAACCTTTATTAAGGTTAGCGACAGGGTAGGCAATGCAAGATACCCTGATATTCAAAGTGATATACTGGGTGCTATGCATCAATTGACCCGAAGTCATATGTCCAGGTTTAACCAGGAGGTTACAGACATCGCCGGAGTTTCCTATTATTCGGTAAGTGCGGCAACCGGAAAAAATACCGATTCCAGTATTGGAGTGCTTCTAACCCCTTATAATCGCTATATATATGCTCGGGAAGGCATCAATGATGGTTTCGTAAGTGAAAAAAGCGCTCATTGGGGAGAGCATATCGGATGCATCAACCTCTCTCATCTGGAACAGGTAAAGCTAAATATTTCAAGAAAACAGGTCCCGAAATGGGAAAATCTCTGGATTAGCATTATTAAGCGATTATCTGAAGATGGTCATTGAATTAAATCATTAGGCGATGATTATCGCAACCTGCCGACTACAATCTTTTTTGCCATAGTTACAAAAAGGGCCAGAGAACTTCTTCTCCGTGTAACCAGATACCTGCCTGTTTTAGTTATTTGAAAGACATCGGTTAACAATTATCAGGTTTCAGTGAACTAATTTTGGTGCATTGATAACGTGAACTTGCAATTCTTATAATTTAGCTTTTAATTAATTAAAATATAATAATCTTTTTATCCCAAAATTATCTGAAACCGATGGAATATTATGATCATAAAAGCTGCACAAATTAGCCAAATGTTCATGGTCTTCTTATTTGCCATGGCCTTGATTTTTTTAGATACTGTAAATGCTAAAGAAATTCCAGTTAAAGAAACAAATGATGTTGATACCCTTCGGGTGTTTACGTATAACATTCAGCGCGGTCTCGGAATGGATGGAATTACTGATATTAAAAGGCAAGCAGATGTAATTAAAGAGAAAAACCCACATATCGTAGCCCTTCAGGAGGTAGATGTTGGTGTAAAAAGGAGTGGGAACATCGATATTATGACGGTATTTTCCGGGTACCTTGGAATGGAACCCATTTTCCATAAGAACATAGCTCACGAGGGCGGGAAGTATGGCAATGGCACCTTGACCAATCTTCCTATAATATCCTCAAGGAACATGCACTATGCATCAACTGAAGGAGAACAAAGGGGATTGCAACAAATAGAGCTGGATTTTAACGGTACCAGAATCGTTGTAATGAACACTCATTTGGACCATCGATTTGAGGAAGAAAGGCTAAACAGCGTAGAGCAGATCATCGAAACAACGCGTGCGTATCGTGGAGCTGCTGTTATTTTAACCGGGGATATGAATGACACGCCTGGATCGGAGGTTCATAAACGCTTGAAACATTTCTTTACCGATGTGTGGGAGGAAAAAGGTGACGGTCCCGGCTACACCATCCCACCCAATGGTCCGAATCGCCGCATCGATTACTTCTTCTATACGAATAATCTGGTAAAAGAGGGTAATCCTGTCATCAGGCCTATAAAGATGGAAGTGTTAGATACAGATGCTTCCGATCACCTGCCTATCTACGCTGAATTTGAAGTAATCCATTAAAATTGATCACATTTTGTGGCATATGTGAATGAGGTATCAATGAGCATCTTTTTTTGGTTAATATTGGTGGTTGCCGTTATTGTATTGATGACGGTGCGATGGAAAGTTCACCCTTTCCTGGCGCTCTTGTTCGGAGCGATCGCTATAGGTTTTTTGGCAGGCCTGGATGCGGCCCTTCTGATAGGATCAATAGGCGAAGGGTTTGGAGCAACCCTTCGCAGTATCGGGATCGTCATAGCTGCAGGTGCTATCATCGGTGAATACCTTGACCGAAGCGGTGGGGCGAAAATGCTTGCCAATCAGATCTTAAAAGTCGTAGGTGAAAAGAATGCCCCTTTATCTATGGGCCTGACCGGCTATGTGGTATCCATCCCTGTATTTTGTGATTCCGGTTTCATTGTGCTCTCTTCCTTAAGCAGGGCCATTGGAAAACGCACGAAGATATCTCTTGCCGTTCTGGCCGTGGCCCTTGCATCCGGACTATATGCAACCCACGTTTTTGTTCCGCCTACCCCCGGACCTCTTGCTGCCGCTGCCACCCTTGATGCCAATGTGGGTTGGGTGCTTATTCTTGGGTTAATCGTATCAGTACCAGTAATGATTGCAGCTCTTGTTTGGGCAATCACATTTTGCAAACGCTATGATATTCAATTTGACCTGAAGGAAGAGGATGAAAAAATGGTAAGCAATCCCCCTTCGTTTGGGATTGCCATTTCCCCCATCCTGATTCCTATTCTTCTCATTGCTTTAAGATCAATTGCAGAATATCCGACTTTCCCTTTTGGGGAGGGAGTAATATTAACAGCCTTATTATTTTTAGGAGACCCCATCATTGCTTTGCTCGTGGGGGTGATGCTGGCGTTTGGAATGGTTCGGGGAGGACGAAATCGTATTCAAAGCGAATGGATTGAAGAGGCCCTGAAGAAAGCGGGTATAATAATTTTGATTACGGGGGCAGGCGGGGCATTTGGTGCCGTTTTGCGTGAAACGGACCTGGGCGATTTTGCAGCCCAATTTGCAAATATAGAGGGAACGGGTATCCTTGTACCTTTCCTGATCGCGGCCTTCCTGAAATCAGCACAAGGGTCATCCACCGTCGCAATTATTACGGCAGCAGCGATCACCGCGCCACTTGTAGCTCCTCTTGGCCTGGAATCAACCTTAGGGAAAGCGCTGACCGTGCTTGCTCTTGGCGCCGGTTCATTAACCATATCCCACGTTAACGACAGTTATTTTTGGGTTGTGGCTAAGTTTTCCAATATGGATACGGTAACGGCTTTAAAGACGCACACGATGGCTACATTAATCATGGGCCTCACGGGGTTGCTGACCCTTCAGGTGATGGTGTGGATTTTGTTATGAAATAAATAACTTCAAGATTAAAAATGAATTCAAAACGATTAAAAACCTGGCATGTCGGCAATTGGTGTATCCACATCGGACAAAAATATGTTGAATCGCCATTCGAAGCACCAAGCAAAGATGTTGAGGTGCTGAATTATGCGAAGCCTTTTATTGAGGCACTTCGTAAAATTACCAATGCTGAAGTGATCTCACAACCGTCCTGGGAATTGTACCATATGTCGCCTGAAGAATTCGATGAACGGCTTGATTGGGCAGATACCATCATATTTGGTGATGTGGAAACTAAATGCCTGATGCTGCATCCTGATTTCTTTAACCGTGGCAAATGGGATGACCATTATGTGACCTTCCCTGACCGATTTGACCTGCTGAAAGAATGGGTTGCGAAGGGTGGCCATTTTCATATGAACGGAGGATGGCTCAGCTTTTCAGGTGAATTAGGAAAAGGCGGCTGGGGACGGTCCAGGATGAGAGATGTGCTTCCTGTAGATTGTTTGCAGCACGATGACCTTATTGAATCTACTTCCAGCTTCCTTATACGTTGTAATGAACCGGCCCACCCGTCCGTAAAGGGGTTTGACTGGGAAAATATACCTCCCATTCTTGGTTTCAACGAAACCAAATTAAAGAAAAGCGCCAGGGCTATTCTGGAAATAGAAGATCTTGGTGAATGGTACCCTTTGCTGGCTGAACAAAACTATAAAAAAGGCCGTGTTTCCTGCTGGACAACAAGCGCTAGTCCACATTGGGGGATTAATTTCATGAAGTGGGAGAATTATCAACAGTTTTGGCAGCAGCATTTCAATCCAGGGAACTAACAGTCTTTTAATTTTACAGGTTAAATGTAAGAAACAAAAAGCATGAGGCAGATTAGAAACTCCTTATTTAATTACGTATTATGTTTTATTAACATTAAAGAACAAATATATAATGAATGTCCACCGAATAAGCTCCTTTCCCTTAATAATTCGTGCTGATGTTTTTACCGGTTTCACATTAGTTCTCATTTCTCTGTTTCTTTTATTAACAGGTGATATAGCAAATGGTCAATCTGCTCATGATCACCATCACGATCAGGGTTCCAGTCACAGCCATAGTCATAATGAGGATAATGCCACATCTCATACCGGCGGGCAAAACCACACTCACCGACCGGTCGACTACAGTTTCAATTCCGACAGCATTCAATATGATACTCCTGTAGCTGATGATGAAGGATATTATTGGTGGAAAGGCAATTTGCATACCCACACTCTCTGGAGCGACGGTGATCAGTTTCCTGAGGTAGTTTCTCAATGGTACTACAAAAATGGTTACAATTTCCTCTCTATTTCAGATCATAATGTTGTACTGCGTGGGGAGAACTGGATCAATTTAGAAACAAACCCTAATGCCCAATCCGGCGGAGGTATGGATATTTATGATGTTTATCGGGAAAAATTTGGCGACGACTGGATCGAAACACGAGAGGTTGACGGCGAACTGGAAGTAAGGCTAAAACCTCTGTCCGAAGTCAGCCCTTTATTTGAAGAAGCAGGGCGGTTTCTAATGATCAATGCAGAAGAGATTACCGAACCTGAGCATACTATTCACGTCAATGCCACAAACATCCTCGACTTAATTGAACCCGAGGCCGGAGAGACCGTAGAAGAGACCATCCGTCTTAATATTGATGCTGTTGTTGAACAACGTGAGCAGACCGGACAGGATATGATTGCCCATCTGAACCATCCGAATTTTAGGAAAGTAGTAACTGCTGAAGATATGTTCCCGGTCGAGAACTTGAGATTATTCGAAATTTACAACGGCCACCGCGGTGTGCTGAATTTCGGTGAAGAGGATGGAACAAAAGATCTTGACCGGGTATGGGATATTATTCTGACCAAGCGACTTGGTGAACTTGATCTGAATCCCGTTTATGGTGTGGCAGTGGATGATGGACATCATTACGAAGGCAGCGCATCCCATACGGCCCGCCCGGGCCGCGGCTGGGTCAAAGTCCGCACTCGTTACCTTACACCAGAACATATTGTACGGGCGTTGGAAAGTGGAAATTTCTATGGCAGCACAGGAGTTGATATAGCCGATGTCAGCTCTGACGGTAAAAAATATTCCGTGACCATAGAACCGGAAGATGGCGTTGGATACATGATCCGTTTTATAGGCACACGGGAAGGGTATGATCCATCAAGTGAACCTTACATAGATGAAGATGGGCAAGTCCGTGATGACAGAACGAGGCTCTACAGTAATGAAGTCGGTGAAACACTAAAAGAGATCAATGGAAACAAAGCAACTTATGAATTTGAAGGTGATGAACTTTACGTCCGGGTAAAGATCATTTCAACAAAACTCAAAGAGAATTACTTTATTGAGGGGGAAGTTGAAAAGGCCTGGCTCCAACCATTGATACCGGGCCAGGAATACTGAACGATGATATGCATTCCATTAAATAAAATCCTTTTATTCCTTACCATTTATCAAATTTGGTCTGGTAAGCCAAATCCCGCCTTTCTTTAGTTCGATAAGACCATTGGCGAGCCACTCCATATTTTCTTTCGATGCATAAATCATCGTTACGGGATGCCGGCCATGCTGAGCATCTTTTAAAAAGCTACTGAACACCTGGTCAAATTCAAACTTTCCGTCTTTATGAGAGATGATGGATGCGTCACGAGCCTGCACCAGGCTGATGTTTCTTTTAGCGAACTTTTCAAAAAACCCAGGATCGGGTTTGGCTGATACCGGCTGGAAAAATAACAGCCCCGGTCGTGAACTGACTTCTGCTATGCTTAGTGAACGTTGTAAAAACCGACTCCCGTTGAAATCGGCTCCGGGGTAGTAATCATCGTCAGTCATCCAGAAATAGAAATTGTGCCGGGATTTATCGAGGTGTTCGATCCAGGCTTCAGCCTGATCGGCTGATCTTACCCGCAAAACCAGAGAAATGGGTTCATCGAATGTATTAATTTGGTTCAAAAGTTGTTCGTCAGGTGCCCGGTCAAAATATACCATAACAACCGCGGGATGTATTTGACGGTAATAAGATGTATCAGTTTCGACGTTAAGGCTGCGTATAATGGTATTATCATTCAGAACGTATATTTTCATGTCCTGTTCAGGTATATCCACTTTTGCCCATGTCTTCATGTTCGCGTCATGTAGTTTTTTGGACAGTTCTGAATGAAACCAGGTCCTGGAAACGTTACCAGGAAGCCTGACATGATAATCTTTTCGGAAAAAGTTTGAATCTACATCAACGCGATTCCACCGAACCTTATGGGAGGGAATATTGAAGGCTGATAACTCCTTTAACAAAAGGGAATCTACTTGTGCGGAGCTTACTGTTCTTGCACTTTCCCTGTTAGTGCTCAACAACAAGATGCAAAAAATACAAGCAATCCCGAGCAGACATGCAACCAGCTTCTTTTTAAGTGAGTTATCCAAATTCAGGGCATAAGATTTTCGTGAGGAGGCCTACCTGAAACGGTGGTTTTATAACCATGAAAATTGGTACCTTTTAATGACCATAAATAAAAGTTAATTAGAAAATATCATTCATGGATTATAAATTTTCCCGTGTAGGCTCAGCCGATAAAATAGAAACTTTTCATCAACTTCCGTTTAGTATTTATAAAGATTTTCCTAACTGGGCTCCGCCATTGCGTTTTGAAATGGAGAGTATTTTTAGTCCACAGAAGAACAGCTTTTTCAAGGATGGGGAATGTGAACGGTATTTAGTATACACAGGTGATCGTGTTTCCGGTCGGTTCGCAGTGATGAATAACCCCGGGAAAGACAGCAAACTTAGCCCGAAAATGGGTGGGATGGGCTTTATCGAAATGGAAAACGATGAAGGGCTGGTTGATGAAATAATTAAGTTCGCCAAAAATTGGCACTCAGAAAGAGGTTATTCCGCCATGCGCGGACCGGTTAACTTCGGCGAGAACGATAACCATTGGGGATTGCTGATCGAGAACTTCGACGACCCGCCGGTTTATGGGATGCAGTATCACCCGCCCTATTACCGAAGCCTGTTAGAGCTGACCGGCGCGGAAAAGCTGGATGATCAGCACAGTTTCACTATGGAATTCGAAAACAACCTTCCTGAACGCCTGGTTAAGATTACAGAGCGGATATTAAGAAATAAGGCCATCAGCTATCGCACAATAGATATGGGTAATCTGTACCGGGATGCGGAAATAATTAAGGAAATCTACAATCGCGCCTGGGCTGAACAGGATATTGTGGAAAGAGAATCCGATTTCACCCCCCTCACGACCGACTCAGTGCGCAAAATGGTGGATGACCTCAAGAAAGTAATGATCCCTGAAGCCATATTGCTCGCCTTTGTGGACGGTGAGCCAGCCTCTTTTATCGTTTCTGTGCCCGACCTTTATGAATTTTCAAAAAAGACAGGCGGAAAAATAAAGTGGTGGCATATTCTCAAACTTCTCAGGTTTAAACGAAATGCTACCCGGCTACGTAACATAGCGCTTGGCACGGTCCCAAAATACCGGAAGCTGGGCCTGGAAGCATTGTTGTTTGTGAAAGGCGTGCAGGGGACCCGGGATAACAACCCCAACCTGGAACGTCTGGAAGGGGCCTGGATCAGCGAGAAGAACTGGCTGATGCGCCGCAGCGTGGAGGCGCTTGGTTGCAGGCACCATAAGACGCACCGCACCTACAAGTGGGAGTTTTGAAGTTCCTGGTTTTTGGTCCTTGGTTTTCCTTCTGCCGTCCCACTTCTCACTTTTAGTAATAAATCCACTATATTATTCTTTTCTCATAAAAAGTTACCTGATGACTGAAAACAGCTGGATTAACATAGAGGTAAAAGATAACGAGACAAAAAGCCATGCCATTGGCCCGGTGACTGTATGGCTGAAAAAAGTAAGCAATGAAATATGGATAGCTTCTGAATACGCCGAAAGCAACCCGGGAAGAAAACAAGCATCCAGCAAGATAAACGCATTAAACTGGTCTCGCTGGGCATTGCCTGGAAACGAGACGCAGTTTAGCTTAAAACCTTCATTCCCTGACCGTCCTGTTGTTGTAAAGCCGGAATATCCTTTTAAGATCATCACCGGTGCAAAAGTGAGGATCTACACCCGGATCCCTGTATTTATTAAAGTAGTCATGGCCGGCAAACCAGACTTTGTGATCACTGAAATTCCATCGGTGGCGTTATTAAAAACCTGGTTTGGCCTACATACCGAAGGCGAATTGTGCTACGGGGTGAACACCAGCGCCCGGCGCGTTATGGGTCCCGAAGCCATGCAGCCCTGGATGGCTGTTTGCCCAATAGAAATCATCAACAACCAGGATGGCCCGCTGGATTTTGATAACCTTTGTTTACGGGTTGAGTATTTGTCAATATACAAAGCAGACAATCACCTATGGGCTGATGAAACCCGGATCATCCATCAGGGCCGCGAAAAGTATAGCGACATAGAAATGAAAGGCAAACTGCCGACAGAGGCAAAAGGAGGTAAATTAATCACAAAACCCCGTGCACCAATCAAAAAGAATTTTGCGGCACGTAGTTTTAAGCTGTTAAAAAACATCCGGGTTTGGGATTAGCCGACAATTACATCATCAAACCGATTCGCATAACATCACCCGATAAGTAATGGAAATAGAATTAATAGAAGAAGTACTTCCCGAAGATTACGCGATAACCTTGGTCCGGGTCCTGTTGCTCTTCATTATTGGATTGCCTGCATTGGGATTATTGCGGGGCCTGACCAGGAAGTATGTAACCCGGCAGTTTAATGAGCATTATGGTTTACTGTCCGGCAAAGTAGTGTTTTACACAGGGGTATTCATTATTGTGATCATGGCGATGCACGACCTGGGCTTTAGTCTGGCCCCCTTACTAGGCGCGGCGGGTGTAGTTGGTGTGGCCATTGGCTTTGCCTCACAGACGAGCGTTTCAAATATCATCAGCGGGCTATTTCTAATCGCCGAGCAGTCTTTTGTGGTTGGGGATGCCATAACCGTGAACGGAAACTCCGGTGTGGTCCTTTCCATAGATACGCTCTCCGTGAAGATCAGGCTATTTGACAATCAGTTTATGCGCATTCCGAATGAAACCATGATCAAAGCGGAAGTGATCAACATCACCCGCTTTCCCATCAGGCGCGTGGATTGCCGTATTTCCGTTGCTTACAAGGAAGACCTATCCAGAGTAAAGGACATCTTGTTTGATGTAGCTGATAAAAACCCAATCGCACTTCAGGAACCGGGACCATTGATGATCTTTGATAAGTTCGGCAGCTCATCGATCGATATCCTGTTTATGGCCTGGGCGGTAAAGGACGATTTCTTAACCCTGCAAAACTCCCTGAATATGGATATAAAACAACGGTTCGATGATGAGAACATAGAAATGCCCTTCCCGCATGTTTCCCTGTATAAAGGTCCTGCAACCGACGCTATCCCCATTGTGATTTCTGAGCGTGAAAAACGGCAAAATACAGAGAGTGAAGAGACGGGCAAACAGTAACATGAACTACAGATTACTTGATTGCCAGATTATTTCGGTGTTGCTGTTGTTTAGCCTTATCGGATGTTCCTCATCCAAAGAAATCCTGGACCTTGATGCTGATAGCACACATGCTGAAAATCTCGAAGTTACTGATGTTATAAAGCCGGATGAAGAGATGGCTAATTACCTCGAGCCTTATGCAGCTCCCGTTCGTGAAAAGATGGACCACGTGCTCACGGTCAGTGAAGGATCGTTCACCGTTAGTCAGCCGGAAGGCGCGCTGGGTAATTTGGCCGCCGATATCATCAGAAGCAGGGCCACCTATGAAATGAGGGCCCGTGTTGATATCGCCATCATGAATAATGACAGGCTCCGCACCCCACTGCTTGAGGGTGAGATAACCGTAGGCCACATTTTTGAGATGATGCCTTTTGCCAACCACATCACGGTATTAAGGTTCAGCGGTAGCCAAATACTCGATATCGCTGATGAAATTGCCGAAAAGGGCGGTGGTCCGGTCAGCGGCATGAGAATGCGCATACAGGATGGAAAAGCCAGAGATGTGCTTATCGGTCATCGTCAGGTAAATCCCGGCCGGGATTATTGGGTAGCCACCACCGATTGGATGGCGAACGGCGGCGGAGATATGCCCACGCTGTGGTATCCGCTTGAAAGGGTAGATCATGAGCTATTGGCCAGAGATGCCATCCTCGATTATCTCAGCAACAAGTCAGCCATTCAACCCAAAATTGATTACCGATTACGATGATGATTTCTTAATTACCGGTCTTAATGAACAGAAAAAGATTTTTAAAGCATAGTATGATTACCGGAGTCGGTGCCGGGCTGATAGGTTTTGCTCCCGACAGGCTGCTTGCAAACAAGCGCGAAGACAAACGGCTTACCATATTGCATACCAATGATACACATTCCCGGATAGGGCCATTCCCAAAAAACGCTTCGCAATATGCCGGTATGGGCGGAGTCGCGCGAAGAGCTACGCTCATCAAGAAGGTCCGTGACCAGAATCCCAACACCCTCCTTTTGGATGCCGGTGATGTATTCCAGGGAACTCCTTATTTTGATGAATATCATGGCGCTTTAGACTTTCGGGTGATGTCCAAAATGGGCTATGATGCATGTGCCATTGGTGACCATGAATTTGATAATGACGTGCAGGGCTTCTGTGATGTGGCCGATAAAGCGAACTTTCCTTTCGTCTGTAGCAACTATAATTTTGGCAGCACGGATATGAGTTACCTGGTCCAGGATTTCATCACCAAAAAAGTAGGTGATATTAAAGTTGGGATCTTCGGACTCGGTGTAGATTTCCAGGACCTGGTGCCTGACCATCTCCATAAAGGCGTGAGCTATATGAATCCCGTAATCATTTCCCGAAAAATGGTATCCGAGTTGAGGCATACGCACCACTGCGATATGGTGATCTGTCTGAGTCACCTGGGTTATGATTATGATAACTACCGCGTGAGCGACCGCTTGATCGCCAGTCAGGTAGACGGTATCGATCTCATCGTTGGAGGGCATACACATACATTCCTTGATAAGCCTGAAGTCTTCGAAAAAAGTGACGGCCGCAAGACGCTGGTTACACAAGTAGGGTTTGCAGGCATCGTTCTGGGCCGTATTGATTTTGAATTCAACACCCAAAAAAAAGTAACAGGCGCAGTGGCTATGAACCATGCGGTCGGTGGGCCTGAAAGCTATTCATAACCGTATTAAATTCTAACCCAGGCATTACCCAGTCATTGCGCGGAGCGGTCCATATCAATTGATGGTAAGAAGTGAGCTTAAACCGCGACAAAGCAATCTGTACTACCTACCTTCGGCGTCACCAGGCACGAATCGGACAGGGGCACCTGAGCGTTGATTACGGCAGAGAGTGAAGTTATACAGATTGCTTCTCCTGTGATGTTCGCTTCGCTTACACCACAGGCTCGCAAAGACAGGTTCTCGCAGGGTTTGAGCTATTGACGCCACGCGGCAATAACGATGCCCGTACTGAAATACGCCTTATAATTATAACTAATTCGATATAAAACAATAATATAAAACATATGATAAACGCTCATATGCAAGATTGGCCATTACCGAATTGCGTACAGCCAATCCGGGCCAGAGACCTGTCTTAATCTTCTCCATATCTGCTCCATGATATCTCCATATTTCCTCCGTGTAAAATACGGAGCAACTACGGAGGAGATACGGAGCAACCATGGAGCTAGACAAGATTTGGTAGGGTCAGCTATCAACGTAATATTAGCAGGAAAGGGGTGGAACCTGGTGCGTACCCGTTTGTTTCAGAGGAGTATTAGATGTTAATTTTAACCGTCACTTATACGATGTAAAACTGAGGAACGGCGAAAATAGATCATACTTATACCTTAAATATTGTTTTATAATAATTTAAGATGTAAAAATTGTATGATATCATCTATTTTGGGCCTGATAGGGGTTGGACCATTTCTTCAGTGGAAGTACTCCGGACTTGGAATAGGCAAAATACAGGGTAAAAAATGAGCAAAAACAACTTGTGATAAGTGGAAATTTAAAACTAAAAAATCATTGTTTTTCTAATAAGTATTCTTTAATTAGTAGGTTCATTTATTCGTCAGGAAATAGGTTTGCGGTTAAAGCTGATTAAGAAAAATCAAATAATGAAATGGGATTGCGGGTAGAACTTACGGAGGAAGGAGACGAGAATGTTTTTAAGAAGCCTTACTAAAGCTTTCTTGTATTTATAAAAAGTAATATTGATCATATTATGAGTGTAAATAGACGAAATTTTTTAAAAGGATCTGCTGCATTAGCCGGCGGGCTGCTTTTACCTTCATACCTTGTAAACGGTAAAATGACGGAATACGACCTTG
>JBBDMV010000060.1:0-27094 GCA_040878115.1 Balneolales bacterium | reverse complement strand
CGCAGTGGTTGGGCCTATGCCCCGTATGGCTATTGTCTGGTTATAAAACGACTCCGGACTTGCCTGTTCCAGTTCTTTTATATTTAAATGACCGGAAACCAACTCCTCAGCAAGCCCGATCACATACTCACCTTTTCTCAAGGAGAGCCCATACTTTTTCATGCTGTGAGGATCAGCACCTGACAAGCGTTCAGGTTGTGGCCAGCTCGCTACAGGACCTTCAGGGCCATCTATGGTTGCGCTGAAAGCCTCACGCACTCCGTACACCATTTTGCGCGCTGTGGGGGCATGCTGGATCTGTGTTTTGATGATACGGTTCAGGGAGTCCTCAAAAAAGTTACCCCGGGCCATGCGCTTCAACCCGTAGTATTCCTGAAGTAAAGGAGCCAGTACCGGGTCCCGGCCTGCTTGTTCATATAAAGGCTTTAGGTCCAGATCGGTGCCCAGGATGCGGGACAGAGTAGCATTGATAGTTTCCTTTTCTTCCTGAGTTACATCTTCGGATGCTTCGACCGGAAATTTTGGTCCTTCAACGTCACCGTTAAAAAATACAGTGACGATCACATCCCGATCATCCAATGCGATGGTCCTGATAAATCCCTTATCAGGAATCTCAGCGGCAAGATGCTCATGATCAAAGTATGAGTCGACGTCCAGGCCAATAAAGAAATCATGAGGAGGAATGGATGAGATGGTCCAGGATTTAGGCATGTTATTTCTAATCAAAATTGATTGATTGCAAAACCAGTTTAATGCTGATCATTGCAGGATGATATATTATCCAAACACAACAGCCAGGATTCGGGCAAATAACATCAGATAGAGAGCGAAAACAAAGGAGAGCGTCAAGTTAGCCTTGACGGTAACATACTTATAACGAATCATCAGGGGCAACAATACGAATTCGAAGGCAATAATGAGTCCGATCAGGTAAATACCAGTTGTACTGAACAAGGTAGTAAACAACCAGGTAACGATAAAAGCGATACTGCTAAATATACCTGTCGGTTCGGTAAAGATCTGAGTAATAAGACCGGCCACATTCACCCCCGATAATACCATGTGAAGCAGAATATTGACGGCAATAAGGAGAGAATAGGTTACAACAGTAATAGGGTTGGATTTTTTTGCCACGATAGCCAGTTTGGTTGAAGATTAAGATCGTACCAATATAGCAATATATTTAACCACAAAAGGGAACAAGACTTTCCAAAATGCCTAAGTGAAGATAAAATCTCTTATATGGCATGTTTTTAATCACTATGCCTTTATAACCCGTTTTCTCCTCAACCTGTTAGCCATTGATTTTCTTTTAAGAAATAAATGGCAGAGGGGTGACACTATGTTGTCACAACTGCCGCTAACTTTGGTATAAACATTAACCAAACAACAAATAAAATGGCAATCACAGCAAGAAAACTCAGTACGAACCCGGCACTTACCCCGATGTTAAAAACCATTTCTGGGCCGGTGAAAAAAAAGGAAACGGATTTGTTTGATCTATTTGGCTGGGGTGATCTTCCCTTAGCCCTTAAAAATACGATAGTGACGGACCTTGCCGGCTACCGTGATGAACTTCTTGGTCTTTATTCGACCCGTGATAAAGGAATATTAAATCGTCGGAAAAGTATAGCTTACTGGATTAATAACTACCTTTCCAGCACATGCTCACTTGAAACAGCCATCGAGATGCTGGAGTATTAAGCTCAGGACATGCTTTTTTAGCTGTTAAGCTCTTTAATATTTTTAGACACCACTTCGATATTACGTTTTAAGCCATCGAATTTAGCACGCTTAACGGTGTTCTTTTTAAAAAGCCGACGGTATTCCTGAAGATCAAGTTCTTCCCAATAATCGATATCTTTGTCAGTTAGGTCATCCCGGGCAAAGAGTTTTTCTTCAGAGCCTTTACGGGCTTTCCGGTTCCAGGGGCAGACGTCCTGGCATATATCGCATCCGTACATCCAGTTGCCGATTTTTGAATGGTATTCATCCGGGATTTCATCACGAAGTTCAATGGTGAAATAGGAAATGCATTTGCTGCCGTCCACTCGATAGGGCTCATATATAGCATCGGTTGGGCATGCGTCGATGCAGCGGGTGCAGGAGCCGCAGTGGTCGGAAACGCGGGAATCGTACTCAAATTCGGCATCAATGATTATCTCGCCAATAAAAAACCAAGACCCCAGGTCCCGGTTCAGAATATTGCTGTTCTTGCCCCTCCATCCAAGACCTGCCTCGACCGCCCAGGCTTTGTCAAGAACCGGTGCCGAGTCTACAAAAACCCTTCCTTCTAGTCCCCCCAGCAATGATTCGGTAAAGTTAAACAATTCATACAGCTTATCCTTCATGACTTGATGGTAATCATCGCCCATCGCATATTTCGATATTTTAGGTTGATCATCGTTCTGCGACTGCTGCTTTGCCAGTTCCGGCTGGTGATAGCTGCACAAAACGGAAACGACGGACTTCGCCCCCGGAACCAATTTTGTGGGGTCTACTCTTTTATCGAAATGGTTCTCCATCCAGCTCATAGTGCCATGTTTGCCACTATTTAGCCACTCCTCAAGTTTTCTTTCCTGATCGTCGAGCCGACGTGCTTTGGCAAAACCACAGGCTTCAAAACCAAGTCGGTTTGCTTCCTGCCGAACCAGTTCCGTTTGTTTTTGAAGGTTCATGAGAAAACAACGTTTTTAAAAATAAAAAACAAGATAACGGATGTCGTGCTGTAGTTAGTGGGTTTTTATATTATCTAAACTGATAAAACTAAAAACTAAAACCAGAAAAGAGAAACTAAAAATTAAAAGCTATAATCTTAAAGCACTTCGACTTCCTGTATTTGCCCGTCTTTTAACCTGATGGTGCGGGACCTATATTGCTTTACGACATCGTAATTGTGGGTGACCATTAAAACGGCCATGCCGCGATTGTTGATCTGCCGGAGCAGGTCCATGATGGATTGTGATGCTTCAGGGTCCAGGTTCCCCGTTGGTTCATCGGCCAGCATGATCCGGGGTTCATTTACCAAAGACCGGGCAATGACTATGCGCTGCTGTTCGCCCCCGGAAAGCTCATCTGGCATACTGTTCTTTTTATGGCCCAACTCAACCATGGATAAAACTTCCATTACCCTTTGCTTAATAAACCTGCGTCTGTTACCGGTTACCTCCAGGGCGAAGGCGATGTTATCATAGACATTGCGATCGGGCAGTAGTTGAAAATCCTGGAACACGATGCCGAGACTTCTTCTCAGGTAGGGTATTTTCTTTTCCTTCATCTCGTTCACCCGGAAATCGGCGACCTGGACCGTGCCGTATTCCGGAAGAATGTCACGGTAAATGAGCTTAAGGAAGGAGCTTTTGCCTGCACCAGTCCGTCCGACCAGGTACACAAACTCACCGTTATGCAGCTTAAAGTTCAAGTTGTGCAGCACCGGTTTCTCGTCAAACCTTACGGTCACGCCACTAAATTCTACTACCGGGTTTCCTGACATTTTAACACCATGGTTACGCGGCCGCTTTTATCACCGGCCGCAATCATTTCAAAATCCTGATACGCGTTTAAAATACTAAATTCTGACCTGGAAACTATATCCTGAATTTCACGTAGCGTATATATTTTTTGGATGTGTGTCTCCTCGCTTTCAGAGACAACCTGGCTGTTCTCCTGGTTAAGCTTCTGAATCGTGAAATGGTTTTCGTGCAACCGGCGCTGGGCATTATAGGAACTCTCCCTAATATATCGATAGCCATTGCTGGTGACACGATCTTCATTCAACAGGTTCACTACAATCTGGGAGTAAACAGGCGTGGTGAAGTCAAAAATGAAGATCCCGTTCGGTTTTATAACCTTCCGGACCTGGCGGAACAATTCTTCGATCTGTTGCTGTTCAGTGAGGTAGTTGATGCTGTCGAACAGGATGAGAATGGCATCGTACTTTTCATCCAAATTAATGTTCAGAAAATCTATTTGTCTCCATGTTACATCGGCATGGGCTTCTTCACCCTTCATCCCCGCTACTTTTATCATATCGGCTGAGGCATCCGATGCCGTGATCTCGTAGCAGTCCAGTTCGTCGAGAAGCAGGGAAAGGCTGCCTGTTCCGCAAGCCAGCTCCAGTATGGAAATGGTATCCTGGCGGTGGTACTGGATGACTAAATCTATGAAGTCGGCCCATTCTTCGTAATCGACATCATGCATTACTTCATCATAGATCGGGGCCAGCTTTCCGTAAATTGAATTCATAGATCTCTTTTTTTTCCTGGCCGCAAATACGGCCTAACGGGGTGTAGTAAGGGTAATAAGTTTATTTTGATGAAGCTGGAACGCCAGGCCCAGTGCTTCCTGAAACGATTGACTATCGGCTTTACCTTGTCCGGCTATGGCAAAGGCCGTTCCATGGTCCGGCGAGGTGCGAATGATCGGTAAGCCGGCCGTAAAGTTCACCCCTGCATTGAACGAAATCGTTTTGAAAGGGACCAAGCCCTGATCGTGGTACATGGCTAAAACAGCGTCGTATTTTTCATACGAACGGGCCCCAAAGAACCCATCGGCAGGGAAGGGCCCTTTGGCTATGATACTTAAACGGGCAGCTTCCTTAATGGCAGGAAAAATAATATCTGTTTCTTCATTGCCGATTACCCCGCCGTCACCTGCATGAGGGTTCAATCCAAGAACGGCAATTTGAGGTTGTCTGATCCCATAATCCGTTTGTAAGCTGTGGTTTATGATGGTCAGCTTCTTTATGATGTTTTCTTTTGTGACCGCTTTAGCCACCTCCTGTAACGGTATGTGAGTGCTTGCCAGCCCTACTCGTAGCGTTTTGCTTACAAGCATCATTACATAATCTTTGCACTGGGTTTTTTGAGCAAGGAATTCCGTATGTCCAGGCACGCGATAACCCGCCATATGTATAGCTTCTTTTGAAATGGGGGCGGTCACCAGTGCCGCGGCTTTACCCGTTTGGCAAAGTTCAATGCCTTTTTCTACGGCTTTCATGGAGAGCCCCCCGGCTTTGGCCGTTATCTCTCCAGGCTTGATCTCTTCCCCGGAAAGATCGTCTACAGCCATAACATTAACCCGGCCACTTTTGGCACGGGATACCGATTCAGCCAGATAATAGTTCGAGTTGCCAGCCGAAAGCTTTCCGTAAAACTCCAGAATGGAAGGATGGCCAAGGATCAATGGCGTAAAGGGCAAGTCATCACCGGATGCCAGGGCCTTAAGGACCACTTCAGGGCCGATCCCATTGTAATCACCGATGCTTATGGCCAGGATTGGTTTCATATCAAATGACTCTTACAAATACTTAGCGGGTTTCTTTCAGCTCATAATCACCGAACCCTGAAGTGGCCTCGAACCTGAATATGCGGGGCCCGTATTCCCAAATTACCACAGCAGGCTCGTTTGAGGGGAACCTGCGGGTTACGTTGTCCGGTTCCCCGTTTTGGATGTATATTTTGCCCATATCGGATTCATAACCGGCCTCTCTGGGTGAGGTATAATTTTCAAAGGCATAATCGATACGGCGGAAATACTCAACCATTAACTCATTATATTCGGTTTCAGGGGTAGGGTTTCTCTCATTCCAAAACTCACGGAATTTCTCTTCGCGCTGACGCTGGTTTCCATCTTCCATTCTGGAGAGAGCTTCATCATCCAGGATGAACTGCATCATATTAATGGCTACATCTAAATTTAGCAGGCTGGTGGGTATATCAACCCAGCGATTAAGGAATGTCCGGTTGCCAAGCTGTTCGTTTTCTCCATTGCTCCCATTTTGCCAGATTTCCATACGGTAATGAGCATTCTCAAAACGGCTGTTTGGAACTTTTATCGAAGCAAAGGTATAGGGTGTCTCTTCATCCTGGGACAGTGAAAGCTTTACAGCCTCATCATTGCTGCCGGTCAGATGCACATCCACTCCTTTATAAATGTCGGAGTCGCTCAAAGCCTCGTCATACACGGTCACTGAAGAGGTGTCATCCCGATCTGGTCCTATTTTCTTTAGCTGCAACCGGTATTCAGCCTGTTCGTCATAATCAGGGACTAAAATGAGAGCGCTAAAATCCTTGCCGAAAAATACATTCCGCCCCATGTTTATAAGAGGGCTGGTTACGGGTAGGTCAATACTTTCGTCCTCATCCAGGAAATAGATCTGAGTATCCCCATTTTCATCAAAATCCGGAATGGTGATCCTTTTCGGCAATGTATTTCTCGTTCGTTGGTCAGAGCTGAAGCGGGAGTTGATCTCGTAACTACCGGGGGGGAGGCTTTTAACGATATAGCCCTCAAGATGCTGATTGCTGGATTGCGTTTGTTCATAGGTAGCGGCATAAGCTGTGCCGTTCCAGAATTCCCGTCCAACAGATTCACGTTCCTCATCGCTTCGACGTGACCTCCTTCTTTCAGCCCGGCGGGCGGACTGCGTTTCCTGTATACGATCAGTATATAGTTCTTCCCGTTCCTGACTGGAAAGTTCCTGATCTTCAACACCGAAGATCTCAACGCCAATCTCAACATCGGAATAGAACCTGCGATCATCATCATTCCCGCTGTCTCTTCTGAAGTTGAGGAAATCATAGCCTAATTTAAAACCGACTACCAATTGCGGGTCTTCGCCGGGGGATGACGGAGGAATAATATTATAATCAAAATAAGCCGTTGGAATACGCTCCTGAATTTTCAGGGCTTCATAACTAATACGCTGGGCTGTTGCGAAACCTGCCGAAAGGGCCAAAAAAAGAACGCAAAGAAATACAACGAATGATAACTTTTGTGGATCAGAAGAGATTGTTTTCATTATTAAATAGGTTAAACATGGTCTGCATTACCATTCCGATCATAAAAAAAGTATGGCAGGCAAACACGCAATGTTAAATGTAAGAAAATAAACGCTATTAAGTTTGGTCAACGAATAAACGGTGAACACCGGCAAAAAATGGTATATTGTGTCACATATTTCTGAAAGTCACTGTATAACATGCTTAGTCATAAATCAGATGCCATCCATGTCAGAGAAAGAACATCAAGAGTTATATAAAGAATTTCAAAAACTTGAAAAAAAAATAAAGCAGGGCGGAGGCCGGAAACGCATTGAGAAAGAACATGCAAAAGGTAAACTCACAGCCCGGGAGCGAATCGCGCGACTTGTCGATGAGAATTCCGGCTTTTTCGAGATCGGCTTGTGGGCCGGTTATAAAATGTATGATGATATAGGGGGGTGTCCGGCAGGGGGCGTTGTTGCCGGGGTGGGTACCATAAGCGGATGTGAATGTATGATGGTAGCTAACGATGCCACCGTTAAGGCCGGAGCCTGGTTCCCCATCACGGCCAAAAAGAACCTTCGGGCCCAGGAAATCGCCATGGAAAACCACTTACCCATCATTTATTTGGTTGATTCGGCCGGTGTTTATCTGCCCATGCAGGATGAAATATTCCCCGATAAGGAACATTTTGGACGCATATTCCGTAACAATGCCGTACTCTCGGCCAAAGGAATTCCCCAAATTGCCGCCATTATGGGCAGCTGCGTTGCCGGGGGGGCTTACCTGCCGATTATGAGTGATGAGGCCCTGATCGTTGAAGGTACGGGCAGCGTATTCCTGGCCGGTTCCTACCTGGTTAAATCCGCCATCGGGGAGGAAGTAGACAGCGAGACCCTGGGCGGGGCTACTACCCATACGGAAATCAGCGGAGTTACCGATTATAAAATGCCGGATGATGAAACCTGCCTGAAAACGATACGCGACCTGGTTGACAAACTAGGCCCAAGGCCCAAAGCAGGGTTCAACAGGAAAGCACCGGCCGGGCCCTCTGATGATGGCAAGCAGTTGGTAAATAAATTGCCGGTTAACAATAACAAACCGTATGACATGCACAACATCCTCAAGTGCATCATCGACGCGGATAGTTTTACGGAATTCAAAAAAGGCTTCGGTCAAACCCTCATTACAGGGTACGCCCGCATTGATGGGTGGAGCGTTGGCATAGTGGCCAATCAGCGCCTGGTAACAAAATCCAAACTAGGGGAGATGCAAATTGGGGGCGTCATCTATTCCGATAGCGCCGACAAGGCCGCCCGGTTTATCATGAACTGCAATCAGAAAAAGGTCCCCATCATATTCTTTCAGGATGTAACGGGCTTCATGGTCGGTAAGCGCAGTGAACACGGCGGCATCATCAAAGACGGGGCTAAAATGGTAAATGCTGTGGCCAACAGTACGGTACCTAAAATTACCATCATCATAGGGAATAGCTATGGAGCAGGAAATTATGCCATGTGCGGCAAAGCGTATGATCCCCGGTTTATCTATGCGTGGCCCACGGCAAAGATTGCCGTGATGGGAGGATCTCAGGCCGCCAACACCCTATTGCAAATTGAAGTGGCCGCCCGAAAGAAACAAGGCGAAACCGTAACTGAAGAAGATCAAAAAACCTTTTTGAAGAACATCAGCGACCGCTACAAAGCCCAAACCGACGTCCGCTACGCAGCCGCCCGGCTATGGGTGGACGCCATTATTCGACCGGAGGAAACACGGAACCGCATTTCCAGGGCCATATCCGTAGCTAACCATAACCCGGTGATCCCGCCTTTTAATAATGGGGTAATACAGACGTAGAGCGATATCTATGCCCAATCTCCTCTCATAGCGCGGAGCGGTTCTCATCATAAGTGGTAAGAAAGAAGCTAATCCGCGACAAGGCAATCTGTACTGCCTACCTCATCCGTATCCAATCACGACGCGGGCATTTGGGCGTTGATTGCGGTAGAGGGTGGAATCTTACAGATTGCTTCGTCGCGAGTAGATTTTCTTTACCATGAATGGTGTATTATGCTCCTCGCAAAGACAGATTATTGCAAAATCCGCAGAGTGAAAGAAACGCAAAGTTGTGCAAAGCTTATGTTAAAAGGCGCAGGTATATCATTTTAGTCACCTATTTACAGACTACTTTACAAATTTCTGGGTTTTTGTGCTATCTTAAACCTTTGGAAATCCTTATATACCTGCACTGCACATCCGGGATATTGAACATCAACTGAAAACTGATCAACATGAAACTTCCTTATCTGTTTGTTTCCTTGCTGCTGGGGCCATCTTTGCATGCAACGGCCCAGTCAATTCCAGCTCAGGCATTTGAAAACGTGACCATTCATCATGCTGACGGATCGGTCGTCAGTGGTGCTACCATTGTTTGGAGGGGCAGCAAAATTGAAGCTGTCGGTAAAGACATCACCATTCCCTTTGATGCGCGGGCACGAGATGGTGGCGACAGCCTTCATGTTTACCCAGGCTTTATAGATGGCCTGGCCCTGTGGGGAAGCCCAGACCGGCCGACTAGCCAGGCACGGCCTTCTCACACCGGCCGGCCAACGTATGAGCGTGCCGGTATACAGCCAGACCGATCTCCGCATTTGGCGCTGATCGATGATGATATGGAGTTCCGCGAAGCCCGTTTAGCAGGTTTTAAGACCGCCGCGGTCGGGTTAAAAGGTTTTATGCTGCCGGGCCAGGTAGACTTATTTAACATCCGCGGCATTGATACGCCAGATCATGTATTGAGAAGGCAAACGGCCCAGTTGGCCCAGTTTGAGCCTGCACGGGGTGTTTATCCATCCACCTTGATGGGGATGATGGCCAGGCTCCGTCAGTTATGGCACGATGCCGAAGCTTTGAAAGAACATCAATCGCTGTACGCTTCCAATGAAACGGCCTACAGCTTTCCGGGCCATGACCCCGTTTTGGAGGCTTTATTTCCGGTGATGGACAACAGTATCCCGCTCTATTTTGCCGTCGATACCAAAGAAGACATTGAACGGGTATTGAAGCTTAAAGATGAACTTGGCTTTGATTTGGTGCTGGTTTCCGGCAAGGAAGCCTATAAAATGAGCAACGAGCTGGCAAGCCGCGATATACCGGTCCTGGCTTCTATTGATATGCCTGAAAAACCGTCATGGATGAAAGAAGAAGACAACAGCGAAAACGGGGAAGAAATCAAAGATGACGAGGAGATCAGCGCTGAAGAGCAGCGTTTTCGTGAGCGGCGGCAGGAAGCCTACGAAAACCGCGCCACAAATATTCGTTCATTGATGGATGCCGATGTTACAGTGGGTTATGCATCCCATGATATGGCTTTGGAAGATTTCAGGGAAAACCTTACGGTTTTAATGGAATACGGCCTTGCCGACGACCAGATCATGGCCATGCTTACCCAAAATACGGCAGCTATACTAGGTATTGAAGCCGATCATGGGGATGTTCAGGTCGGCCAAAGGGCCAATTTCTCGGTCTATTCAACACCGGTCGGAGAAGAAGAAGAATGGATGCTGAAATTCTCGGTTTCCGCGGGTGACCTTTTGAGAAACGACAACTAATGACCTTGATGCAATGAAAAAAATATTACTTGCTATACTATCCGTGGTATTCTTTATACAGGCCCAGGCCGCTGAGCGGGGCGACCTGCTTATCCGGAATGCCACGGTGATCACCGTAACCAACGGTGATCACGAAGACACGGATGTGTTAATCGAAGATGGTATCATCACCCGGATTGGCCGGGACCTGTCTGCTCCAAACGGAGTGAAGGCCATCGATGCATCCGGTAAATATGTGATGCCGGGTATTATCGACCCCCATTCTCATTTGGCCATAAGCAGGGGTATCAACGAAGCAACGAACCCGGTTACCCCTGAAGTAACCATGTATGATGTGATCGATCCGAACCATATTGGAATTTACCGGGCACTGGCCGGCGGAGTCACTACTGCCCAGATCATGCACGGTTCGGCCAACGTGATCGGAGGCCGTTCGGCCACGGTCAAGTTCCGGTACGGGGCCTCAGCTGAAGAAATGCATATGGATGGGGCCCCACAGCTGGTCAAATTCGCATTAGGCGAAAACCCAACGAGGGTATACGGTATCAGGCGTAACATGGAACCCAGAACAAGAATGGGGGTGGAGCAGGTCGTTCGAAAGGCATTTGATTCGGCACTCGGGTATCGTAAGGAAAGAAATGCTTACCTGGAGCAAAAAGCGGGGCATGAGCGCAATCCACGCCGCACAGACATGCCCGAAACGGTAGCCAAAGACCTGAGGCTTGAAGTCATTGCAGACATCCTTGAGGGCAAAGTGCTCGTGCATAGCCACAGTTACCGTGCCGATGAGATCCTGATGCTGATGAGGGTTTTTAAGGATTACGGAATTGAAGACCTTACCTTCCAGCACATTATCGAGGGCTTCAAGGTAGCCCCTGAGATCAGCGAGAACGGGTACTATGCATCTTCATTCATGGACTGGTGGTCATTCAAGTTCGAGGCTTATTATGCAACAGCATATAACTCAGCCATCATGGTTAAAAACGGCGTTTTGGCTAGTATCCATTCCGACAGTCCGGAGGTCATCCGTCACCTGAACCATGAGGCGGCCAAAGCCGTTAAGTATGGCGGCATTACCAGGGGCCAGGCCCTTGAGCTGATTACCATCAGCCCGGCGGTCCAGATGGGTATCGATGACCGGGTGGGGAGCATTGAAGAAGGCAAAGATGGTGATGTGGTTATTTGGTCGCATCATCCCCTGAGCATCTATGCCATTGCAGAGAGAACTTTTATTGACGGGGTAGAGCGTTTCAACCGCGATGAAGATCCCGACGATATGCGTTTATCTGTTGATCCGGAGCAATCTTATGAAGGAGTATCGCAAAACGGCCCCGGTAGTTACGGCCATGATGAATGCATGAGGGATGTATTCCATCTATTCGAATAGGGGCAATAGCTTAAACAACTTTAAATCGACAGGGATAAGCACCATGAAAATTATAAGATCAACGGTCCTTCTACTAAGCTTTATCATTATTTCGGGCCCGGTGGCATTATCACAGATTACGGAAAAAGCGGGCTTTGGCCAATACGCTCTTACCAATGCTACTATTCACACGGTAACCGATGGTGTGATTGAAAGCGGTATCGTTCTGGTTGACGGCGAAGAGATTGCCTTTGTGGGTGAAAATGCCCGTATCGGCTCTGATTATATCCATATGGATTTAACTGGCAAGCATATTTATCCAGGTTTTATCGATAGCGGAACACAATTGGGACTCAGAGAAGTAGGCGCCATCTCCGTTACGCTTGATGATGCTGAGGTTGGGGACTATAACCCACAAGTAAAAGCATTCACGGCCATAAACCCTGCCAGTGTAGCCATTCCGGTGACGAGGGTAAATGGTGTTACCACGGTGATCTCACAGCCGACATCAGGAATATTTTCCGGGAAATCTACCCTCATTGATCTTTACGGATACTCTCCCGATTCAATGGCGGTATTAAAAGAGTCAGCCTCACACTTAAACTGGCCGTCGGCCACAGCAACCGGTCCCTGGGACCAGCGGGATGAGGATGAAATACGCCAACAGTACGAAGAGAGGCTTGATGAAGTAAACGAATTCTGGCAGGAAGCAGAGACTTATCATAAAATGTGGAGCCGTTATGAACAAAGCCCGCAAGGCAAGCAGGTTCCCGATAAAGATTACGTGATGGAAGGTATGCGTAATGTATTCAGTGGAGATCTGCCGATTATGGTTTCTGTAGATAAAGAAAAAGATATCCTTGAAGCATTGAAATGGATAGATGGCAAAGAGGAAATCAGCTTTATATTGAGCTCGGTTGAAGAAGGCTGGCGTGTGGCTGATGAAATTGCAGAGTCTGGAATACCATGCCTTGTCGGGCCTATGCTGGAATTGCCATCAAGAGAATACGACAACTATCAGCGCCCCTATCAGAATGCCGGATTACTTCATAATGCCGGTGTTCTTGTTGCCCTGCGGACCGGTGAGACCGAGAACGTCCGGAACCTGAACTATAATGCCGGGTACGCGGCAACCTACGGTTTGGGCGTCGGGGAAGCCCTGAAAGCCGTTACCATAAACCCTGCCCGCATTTTTGGTGTTGATGATCGCATCGGAAGCATTGAAGCCGGCAAACAAGCCAATTTACTGATTTCAGATGGAGATCCCTTTGAAGCCCTGACCACAATAGAGCAGGTTTTCATTAAAGGGTACAAAATACCCATGGTAAGCCGCCAGACCCAGCTGTTTGAAGAATACCTCAACCGGGACCAAACTAGAAACTAAAAACTAGAGATTAGAAACTAAACTAACTTCTTCAAAACCGTGAGGCGGTCGGTCAAGGGCCCAGGTTTCGAAGTAGAACATGCGTTCGCCGCTCATTCTCTTGCCGTTGATGCTGAAATAGCGAAAATCTGGTGCGACCAGTGGTTTTAGAGCATAAAACAGCGGTTCGTACAAGCTATCCCTGCTGAATAAATGCAAATCCGTCCCGTTGTGGGCTTTTTCCAGAAAGATCACCTTTTTCCCTTCATCCAATAAGGTTTTAAGAAGAGGGATGCGATCACGTACACCGGAACCGTCATCGATATCAAGGTCTTTCAGGTTGAAGGCAGGTTGCTCGTCGGAGGCAACGATAACATTGCTCTTGCGGGCTTCCACGGCTCCGGTAAGAGTACCCGCGGCATTACCATCACCAAGCCAAAGCCTGGTATTTCCCAGGACTTTTTGAATAGCATCAAGAAGTTTATCCTTTTTCTTCAGGGTTGTAAGCCCAAATTGGTTTTCTTTTAAACGAGTACCACTAAAATAATACCGGGTATAAGTCGGAATGGGTTTCATGAAATCTTCCAGGCTTAATTCCGCCTTGGTTTTATTCTTTACATCTTCATTTCCGGAAAGTTGTTCCAGAAGAAGATCATGATGAAAGATTAGTTTAAAGATATCCATTAGGCAGTAGGTAGTGAGGGTGAGAAAAGACCAAATTAATAAAAAAGGTGGTATTCAAAAACTAAAACAGAAAAGCCCCGATAGATATTATCCACCGGGGCTTTTTCAAGAAGTTTCTACTGATTTACAAGGCAGTTGCAATAACCAACGCGATTACAGAGATCAGCTTCAGCAGTATGTTCAGGGATGGGCCGGAAGTATCCTTGAGAGGATCACCGACGGTATCGCCTGTTACTGATGCTTTATGGGCTTCAGAGCCTTTTCCATAGGTCTCTCCGTTAATGGTAATGCCGGATTCGATCATTTTCTTGGCATTGTCCCAGGCACCGCCTGCATTGGCCTGAAAGATGGCCATGAGCACACCAACTACGGTAACACCAGCCAGAAGCCCGCCAAGGGCTTCTTTACCGAAAACAAAGCCGATAAATACGGGAGCGGCAACGGCAAGCAGGCCGGGCAATACCATCTCACGGATGGCAGATTTGGTAGAAATAGCAACACATTTGGCATATTCCGGGGTGCCGTCAGCGGCACGGAATACGTCGGTGTCTTCTTTATTCCAGGTATCCATTGCTTTGCCTTCATTCTTGCGCATTACCTCAAGAGCGGCTTTAAGCGGAGGGATGGAGTGGAACTGACGTCGCACTTCCTGGATCATATCCATAGCCGCGCGGCCAACAGCGTTCATAGACAGGGCCGAGAACACAAAAGCCAGCATACCTCCAATAAAGATACCTGCCATTACATCGGCTTCAGAGATATCAATGCTGGAAATTTCGGCGGAGGTCATATAAGCGCCAAAAAGAGCAAGGGCTGTGAGAGCGGCAGAACCAATGGCAAAGCCTTTGCCAATGGCAGCGGTTGTGTTGCCGACAGCATCAAGCTGATCTGTTCTTTCACGAACTTCTGGAGGTAGTTCAGACATTTCAGCGATACCGCCCGCATTGTCTGAGATAGGACCGTAAGCATCAACGGCAAGTTGTATACCCGTGTTTGAAAGCATCCCCACGGCGGCTATCGCGATACCGTACAACCCGGCAAAGTGGAAAGAGGCCATTATGGCAAATGCAATAACAATAATGGGCAAACCGGTAGACATCATACCAACACCAAGTCCGGAAATGATATTGGTCGCATGTCCGGTTAAGGATTGTTTGGCGATCCCAATAACCGGTTTTTTACCGAAGCCTGTATAGTATTCGGTGATAAGACCAATGGCAAGACCGGCAAAAAGACCGATAATCGTAGCAAAGAATACTCCGTTGGCTGTATACTCAAAAACGCGACCGTATAAGGGATCGTTATAGCTCCAGCTGGAAGGAAGCATCCAATTGATCAGGAAATAAAAGGCGATGGCCATAAGTATGGCCGAACCGAATTCACCTATATTCAAGGCTTTCTGCGGATCGCCACCTTCTTTAACACGAACAAAGAATGTACCGATGATGGAGGCCACAATACCGGTTGCTGCCAGGAACAACGGAAGCAGCACACCACTTAAGCCTGCAAACGGCAAAGCTTCTGCAGATTCGGCAAAAATACCGAAGAATACCGTACCAAGAACCATAGCACCGATAATAGAGCCTACGAAAGATTCAAAAAGATCAGCTCCCATACCGGCAACATCACCCACGTTGTCACCCACGTTATCGGCAATGGTAGCAGGGTTAAGCGGGTGATCTTCAGGGATACCGGCTTCAACTTTTCCCACAAGATCGGCACCGACATCGGCTGCTTTGGTATAAATACCACCGCCGACACGCGCAAAAAGAGCAATAGAGGATGCCCCGAAAGAAAAGCCGGTCAATACAGTTACTACTAATGCGAGGTTTTGCTGAGTATCAACACCGAACTGGGCGCTGTAGAGCAGAAATAATCCACTTAAACCTGTAACACCCAATCCAACCACAGCAAGGCCCATCACAGAACCTCCGGAGAAAGCAACTTCAAGCGCTTTGCCAATGCTGGTTCGTGCAGCCTGGGTGGTTCTGACGTTGGCTTTGGTGGCTACTTTCATGCCAATGAACCCTGCAAGACCGGAGCATATAGCACCAATCAGGAAGGAAAAAGCAATCATAAAGGAAGATCCTTCGGTAACAGAGCCTTGGAAAGCCAATAGGAAGGCCACCAAAATGACGAAAATAGTAAGTATTTTGTATTCGGCACGAAGAAAAGCCATGGCGCCTTCGGCAATGTGCCCGGCGATATCAGCCATATTTTTTTCACCAACATCCTGTTTGGTCACCCAGTTGGATTTGAGATAGGTGAATAAAAGGGCCAACAGACCAACTGCCGGAATGAGGTAAATTAGGGTACTCATTTATAGTATAGGTTTTGTGTATGTTTTGATTAGTTATATCTGTTCATAGTAGTTACGATGCCTTCATGAATAAAGCATAAAGCTGCATCATGGGCTTTTTTTATACTTTCCTTAACCGCATTATTTTCGTTTGGTGGAAATGGGGATAATACATATTGAGATTGCTGACCGGGGTTAAAATTATTGCCTATCCCGAAACGCAGGCGGGGTATATTTCGGGTTTTAAGCTTTTCGATCACATCTTTTAAACCGTTATGCCCACCATCACCGCCATCTTTACGAATACGGATTTTCCCAACAGGCAGATTAATATCATCGTAACAAATAAACGTATCTGCAGGTGCAATGTCAAACAATCGGCAAGCTCTCAGAACAGCTTGCCCGCTGTTGTTCATAAAGGTGGTGGGTTTTAACAGAATAGCTTTTCTCCCTCGGTGCTGGACCTGGACGGATAAAAAAGGGCTTTTTCCGGGACCAAGGTGTACATTGAATGTATCAGCAAGCCGGTCAATAATATCGAACCCGATATTATGACGGCTGCCGGTATATTCTTCACCAATATTGCCGAGGCCTACGATTAACGGCATGTTCCGATCACATCAGTTTTGAAATTAATCAGAGGGCCCTTCGCCTTCAGTAGGTTCTCCCGCTGCGCCTTCTGCTGCTGCTTCCTCAAGGCCTTCCTCTTCTTCAGCTTCAATAGTATCTTCAACGGCGCCTTTAGGAGGCCTGATCACTGCTATTGTACGAACAGGGTCCTGAAGAGGAATTACTCCTTCTACAACAAGGTCTGAAACATGAAGGGATTCGTTGACCCCTAATTCGGAAATATCGAATGTAAACTCAGCGGGGATTTTATCAGGATCGCAACGTACTTCGAGCATGCGAAGGGGCTGGTACATGCGACCGCCTTCAACAACGCCGGCCGGTGTGCCAGTCAGGCGTATAGGAATGGTAAGAGTTACCGGGGTATCTTTATCCAGAGCATAAAAGTCGGCATGGATAGGTTTGTCGGTAACCGGATCAAATTCAGTTTTTTTGAGCAAAGTATCAAAATTGCCTACTTTGTCGACCTTGAAAGAGGCGATATTGGTAGTACCCGACGCCAATATCTTTTCGAGCTCAAGTTCGGGAACAGTCACATGGATATTCTCTTTTATTTTCGGGCCGTAAATCACGCCCGGTATTAAAGATTCTTTCCGGAGCTTATTAACGGCTTTTTTTCCCAAAGGCCGCTTAGGAGATTCAATTTTAAATACGGTTGGCTTTAACATGGTTTGTAAATTATAGGTTAATCATCAAATAAAGTGCTGATAGAATCATCCGTATATATCCTTCGGATGGACTCGGCAAATATGCCGGCAACGCTGAGAACAACAATTTTATCCGACGGTTTTTTTAAAGGAACGGTATCCGTGACCAAAAAAAGGTCGATGGGGGAATCCTCTATGCGCTGATAAGCAGGGCCTGATAAAATGGGGTGAGTACTGGCTGCCATAATCTGGCGGGCGCCACGTTCTTTTAATGCAACCGCAGCGTTGGTAATCGTGCCGCCGGTGTCGATTAAATCGTCAACAAGCAGAATGTTTTTGTCTTTCACTTCCCCGATTATATTCATCACCTCGGCAATATTCTGGGACGGACGTCTTTTGTCAACAAAAGCCAGTCCGGCATTAAGGCGCTTAGAATAGGAGCGGGCCATTTTTAAGCTCCCCACGTCTGGTGCCACCACAACGAGGTCGGGTATGGGGTTGTTTTGAAAGTATTCCACAAAAATGGAACTGGCATAGAGGTGGTCCAGAGGTATGTCAAAAAAGCCCTGGATCTGGGGAGCATGCAGGTCCATAGTGAGTATGCGGTCGGCCCCGGTATTCGTTAGCAGGTTGGCCATTAGCTTTGAGGCGATGGAAACCCTGGGTTGGTCTTTCCGGTCTTGTCGGGCGTACCCAAAATACGGGATAACCGCAGTAACCCGATCGACGGAGGCTCTTTTTGCGGCATCAATAAGCATCAGAAGCTCAACGATATTCTCTCCCGGCGGCGGGGTTGATTGTACAACAAAAATATCAGCACCTCGGATGCTTTGCTGATATTTCACATACAGCTCCCCATCAGAAAATGTTTTAATGGTAACATCCCCTAATGTTGTTCCGTAATTATCGGCAATGGCTCTTGCGAGCGCCTGATTGCTGCGTCCCGCGAAAATTGCAAGGGGCTTATCCAAAAGATAAAAACATTATTGGTTCATATAAAAAAAAGGATGGCTCCTGCGCAGTCATCCTTTTAGCATCTAACAATTGTGTTGCCCGGGGAGGATTCGAACCCCCACTGACGGTACCAAAAACCGCTGTCCTGCCTTTAGACGACCGGGCAATTGAGAGATTGCTAAATTAGATAATTATGCCCTGCAAGTCAAGCCTGTAATAACTTTTGCATCACAAAACATGATTCACAACGCGACTCCCGGCAAATGTGTTTGTACTGATATACGGCTCCCAGTTTTCGCTTATAGTTTCCTTCCGGAAAGCCGCTTTTCTTGTATGCATTGGCAATGGGAGCAGGAATATTGCTTTTTTGGTTCATCCAGGCCGAGAAGGAGAGGTTCATTAAGGAGTTATCGTGAAAAAGGTTCCCCAGTATATGAAGGGCCGGAAGGAAAACTGTACCGAATATCAAAGATGTTCTTTCTTTCCCTGTTCCGGCAAATTGCATTAGTTGTTCCCAAAGTTGAAGGGGGTCGGTGACCAGCCAGCTTTTATCTGGAATTTCAAATAAATTGAAGTATATAGCAGCACCTTGTCTGATTCTTGACGGAGGCTGATTTGCAGGCCGCGAAGCGCTGAAATCCCAAGACGTTTTGTTCATGATAGATGGCGAAGCCCCGGTTTTATAAATGCCTGACAGGGCCATGGCTTTTTTACCTATGGCTTCTAAGGAATCATCGGCTTTGGTGTTTTTGAACAACAGCCGGCACAATTCGCCCATGGGTGTTTTGTTACGTGTATACCCCAAACCCTCGAATAAACCGGCAACTAACATTCGTTTCCAGGCAATTGATGGCGAAAGGGAAGGATCGAAAAGCCTCATTAATTGTTCTATCCGGTATTCGAAATAAGCATGATGCGCTTTCTTAAACTGTGCTTCAATGATATCGGGTGAAATCAGGTGCAGCATTCCTGAACAGGCCATTTCTTGTTTCTGACGCGTATATTCAAGAACATCATTTAATTGATTGGAAATATGGGGCTGTAATACCAGGCAGGGCACAAGCGTACCATCGGCCCGGGTGGCGGGCTTTACAGGCAAGCCGGATAAGATCACATGCAAGATTACCTGATTATAGCGAGGATCTGTATTGTGCTGATGGTTGGCCCAGTCTTCCGGATGTAAATGCAGTTCCACATCCCCAAAAAGACTGAGGCCGTCAATGCAGATTTCCGACTTTCTGAAGTCGGGGCCATCTCCATCATTAAGTGTACCTTGATCGACAATAGCCACACTTTGACCGCAGGTTGTTTTAAGCCCTGCCGTTCCAAAGTATAATCCCGACCATACATGTTGAAACAGGTTTTCCGTCATCCTTATAAGGAAATGTTTTTCCCTGAGAATAGCCACGGCTTTTATTTAATAAAAAAAGGGTGAAAAGCAATATCATTTGAAACCAAAATGATATTGCTTTTCACCCTCTTGACTTTGTTAACGGCCTCTTTGAAGTGTTTCTTTTGTTGCCTGGACGAGGTCGGGCGCCATATCTTTGACGTTTCCCGCATTCTTTTTAATATCCTGGAGACCATCAGTTGACCTCTTTCTGGCCTCCTGGGCCATCTCATTAAGCCGTTGGGCCAGCTCTCCCGCATTTTCGGTTACCCAGTCACGATTATCTTTGCCAAGCATCATGCCGATCATAGCCCCTCCCAAAAAAGAGGCTGTTGCAGCAATCAGTAATTTTTCTCCGGAATGATAAGCCATAATGTTATTATATTAGGTATAAGTAATTATTTATTATGTAGATAATGTATTATACCGAAAACAAATGACCATAAAAAATTTGAACTTCTAAACAATTTTATTTCGTCCCGGGTTACTTTCATTTGCAGCCATGGATAAAATAATTATAATGCCTTTTCCCTTATAGAAATGTTCATTATAATTTGGTGGAAATAAATTGAGTATGCCGTACAACATCTATTTAATATAATTGTTGATAGCCTCTTCCGTGGTGAACGTAGCACAATTTCAGCTTCAATAGATGAGGGGAACCCAAATGAAATTTGTTTAAAAAGAACTGAATTAATTGCAATACAAAATGGTTACCCGGTGACTTTAGGGCAAGCATGTAAACTATACCAATAATGCCTTTCGGTGAACCTGGGGCAATATTAAATCCATGTTCCAATAGTACTTTTATGACTGTTAAAGAATCGTTTCAATTAATGAGCGCTGCAAGAGTGAGGAGAGCTCTAACTCGTATAGCCCGGCAAATCCTGGAAGATACTCGCGGTGAGGGCAACATCATTCTGTTCGGTATCGATGAAAGAGGAGAAAAACTGGCCGCTATTTTGTCGTCGGAATTACAAAAAATCCTCGACCACCGTATTCCTTATTTCCAGCTCCCGGTGGAGCAAAAGGATAGGAGAACGTCTGAGTATAACGCAGATACTACAGGTTCGAATATAATTATCATTGATGATGTTATGTTTAGTGGTAAGACCATGTACCGGGCTTTTAAAATGGTGATGAAACTGGGGGATCCCAAACGGGTTAAGCTCGCCGTGATGGTTGACCGCGGCCATCGGATTTATCCAATTGAGGCCCAATATATTGGCATCAAAAGTCCAACCAAGATGAATGAACATGTTAGTTGCACATTTGATAACGGTGTACCAGACGCTGTCTGGCTTACTGTAGAATAACCGTCCGGAACATTCCGCTTGATATCTCATCGTGTCCCGAACATTAATCGAAAGGTTCACTGTCGGTAGCTTTTCTTTTTTATTTGTGGATGAAACTTCAGGGATAACCCTGGGAACGAATTTTACTCGTTAGAGACGAAGGTGAGTATATCGATAGCAGAGATGTTAAACGATACGTTACCGCCCAGGCTTACGGGAATACCTAAGTAAGGCAACTTTTTTCATGTGAAATAGTTTATTTCACTAGCAACTCAAAATCATCTCAGTCCATTCATTCACACCCGTTGAGTGATAACGGCAGGGTAATATTTGGTTTGTTTTTTCTAAAAACCAGGTGTTGCTTGTGGTGGACCTGAGAAAAGGCTTTTTTTGTGTTGTTTCTTGACTTTGAATCAAAGTCAAACACACGTATCTTACCGACCCTGTTGTTGGAACCACCAACGACTGTTTCTAATAACATCCAAAGGAGAAAATGAAGAAGAATTTTTATGAACTGACTTTTGTGATCAACGCTGTGCTTGAAGAGGAAGCGATCAAAAGTTCAGTAGAAAAGTATATTACCTACCTGAAAGAAAACAGCGCCGATGTCGAAGAAGTTGATGAATGGGGCATGCAACGTCTTGCCTATGAAATCGACGGCAAAGGAAGCGGTTATTATGTAAATGTCTACTTCACCGGCCCCGGTGAACTGATCGCTAAACTCGAGCGTGTTTTTCAGATTGATGATGATATTATGCGCTATCTGACCATCAAATACGACAACAAAATGCTTAAAAACCGTGAACTAAAGAAAAAAGGTAAAGCTCCAAGCATTTTTGATATTCGCGAAGAAGCCGCTGAAGAAGAGGAAGAAGTCAAGACCGACTAATTCAGCTCATATTATTTAAACAATCAAAAAATTTAAAAACATTATGCTTAAGAATCCCTCACATCCCAAAAAAGGCAATCTCAGGGAAAAGGAATGCAAGTTCACCAAGGCCGGCGTCATTTACGTCGACTATAAAGATGTGGATACGTTGCTCAGGTTCACCAACGACCAGGGCAAGATCTTGCCACGCCGGGTTACCGGTACCAGCGCAAGGTACCAGCGCCAATTGGCAACAGCCGTAAAGCGTGCAAGACACCTCGCTTTGGTGCCATTTGCCGCCGAAAACATGCGTTAACCGTAAACCAGGAGATATAAAATGCAACTTATTTTAAAACAAGATGTCGATAATTTAGGTCCTGCCGGGGAACTTGTTAATGTTAAGCCCGGCTATGGGCGAAACTTTCTGATCCCTCAAGGGAAAGCCGTTATGGCTACCAGGGGCGCCATTAAAGACTGGGAAGCCGAACGTAAACAAGCTGTCCTAAAACAGGAAATGGATGTAACCGCTGCTAAGGAATTAGCGGATAAACTTTCCGAGACCAGTATAACCATTGCTGTTAAAGCCGGTAAAGACGGGAAAATCTTCGGTAGTGTAACCACGCAACAAGTTGCCGACGCACTTGCGGAAAAAGGTTTCGACCTTGATAAGCGGAAGATTGATCTCGATGAGGATGTCAAAGCTCTCGGTGACTATCAAGCTACCGTAACCCTGACACCCAACATCAAGCCCAAAGTCAAGATCTGGGTCGTCAAAGAAGAAGCATAAAATAGATTTAAGCACAATGTACACTAAGGATAAACTATTTCCTTAGTGTACTTCGTATTAACATAGCGCCCCTTCTCGATACTCTTCTCGCGCTATCGCCTTCAGCCACAGGAGACGATCCGTCAGCACTCGGTAGGCTTCTCCGCAATGCTGATTTATTCATTTCCACTCTATGGTATCATTTTACCCTGATCCCCTAAGATTCTGCGCTTAGCGAACTTGCACTCTATTGGGCTTGTATTAGCAATGAGTTCCTGGTGAGTTGTAGCGATTAAAAACATCCTGCCTATTTTTGTATCCGTGCCATTATTCACGAAAGATGGAGCTTTTACGTCGTGAAAGGGAATCCTTATCATAAAGCGCCACCTGTTTTCCACAAAGGTAAAAAATTTGACATAAGCTATTTATAACAGCATCTTTTTTAAATTGGGTGTTGCAGACAATGCGGGTACATCATGTAGAGACGCAAAATCTTGCATCTCTACGGTGGGTCAAATCAACCATGCCTGAATAAACCAGCAACCGTAATTTCATCAATCGGTAACATGAAATGGTTTCCGTGATGCGGGTACATCATGTAGAGACGCAAAATTTTGCGTCTCTACCGGGTGGATTAAACCAACCATGCCCGATTGATGAAATTACGGTTGCTGGTTTATTTATGATTGATATTTATGATCTGTTCCTTTATTATAAAATCTTAACTATTTAGATGGCATTAACGTTCAATCATTTACCCCTTTTTTATGCTTACTACCCGACAAATAAAAACAGTAGACCATATAGCCAGCGTACAGGAAGCTGGAGATGGAAAGCCAGTCATTCTATTCATTCATGGTAACTCAATGGCTAAAGAATGCTTTAAACCACAATTTGAGTCAAGCCTATCGAATTCGTACAGACTAATAGCTATTGATCTGCCTGGTCATGGAGAAACAGTAAGCAAATATAATATTCGTCAGGCTTACTCGGTTGCCTTGTTAGTAAATTTTCTTCGGAACCTAATAAGGGGCCTGAACATAAAAGAGTGCATTTTACTAGGGCATTCTCTTGGCGGACATATTGCCATAGAAGCCGCCGGTGAATTGCCGGAAGTCCGGGGGATCCTGGCTTGGGGAATGTCTCCTCTTACCTTTGATGATGTTGGTCATTCTCCTTTTACGGAGCATCCTGCAACAGCTCTGGCTTTCAGTGGGACTTTAGACGAAAAAGATATTAAATCCCTCTCTAAAGGCTACTGGAGCAAATTATCAAATCCACCACCCGAGATTTTGGAAATGATTTCCAAAACTGATCCTAACTTCAGATCATCGATCCATAAGTTCATAACGGCCGGGAAATTTGAGGATGAGGTCAGGGAAATATCTAAATTTTCGTTTCCCGTTGCTCTTGCCGTTGGTGAACACGATGAAATGATCAACCAGGGTTATATTCAGCAGGTGGTGGCAGAAAGACTCTGGAAAAAGAAATTGCATAAAATTCCTGATGCCGGGCACTCACCACATATAGAAAACCCGGATGAGTTCAACCGTTTTGCGCATACGTTTATCCAAGATGTGCTAGGCTAATATCTGGTGCCATAGCAAACTTTTTCTTCTTAAGTTTAAATAATCTTATATATTATTTCTTTTTAAAAAAGGAAAGGATTATGTTCTATCATAAAATAACTTATAGTAAAATTTAATTAATTTTTACTTAATGCTGAATATATGTTGTTGAACATGATGTTTGGGGTTGGGGATTAGGTATGGTGCTAATCATCAACGTAAAGGGCCTTTAGCTTAGATAATGACCACTACTTATGAACCAGAAAAAAATAACTTATTATGAGTGATGAAGTAAAAGATACTGATGAATCCAAATTACTAAAATCAGTGCAGAACGAAAGTTTATGGATACGCACCAAAACCTACCTCAACCTATCCGGGCCTGGGTTTCTGCAAAGTGCGTTATCACTCGGTGGCGGATCACTGGCGAGTAGTTTGTACCTGGGCGTACTTGCCGGTTACAGTATGCTATGGCTGCAGCCATTAGCGATGCTTTTGGGTATCATCATGCTCAGCGCCCTCGGATATATTACACTCGTAACCAACGAACGGCCTTTTCATGCTATTAACCGTCATATAAACCCCGTACTTGGTTGGGGATGGGCATTTGCTTCGCTTCTTGCGAGTATTGTATGGGCCATGCCCCAATTTTCCCTGGCTAACGGCGTGATACAGCAGAACCTGATGCCAGGTACATTTGGGCAGGAAGGTTCGCTTGGCGGTATTCCGGGTATGGTGCTTATTTCTGTGGTTATATTAGCCATCACGCTTACCATCAGTTGGAACTATAATCAGGGGAAAACGGGCGTGTGGGTTTATGAAATGATACTCAAAGGGGTAGTAGCCGTTGTTGTTCTATGTTTTGTGGGTGTGGTTGTTCGCCTTACCTTTGTCACCGGCACGATTAACTGGGCAGAGCTTGGGCGTGGTTTTATACCCAATCTTGCTTTAATATTTCGTCCGGCCGAAGGCTTTTTGCCTATTCTGGAAGGGCTTTCTGAAACGTCACAAGCCTATTGGTCAGATTTACTAGTTTCACGCCAGCAGAATGTGATGGCCGCAGCGATATCCAGTGCAGTCGGCATTAACATGACGTTCCTTTTTGCTTATTCGATGCTGAAGCGACGCTGGGGAGCCGAATACCAGGGCTTGATGAAATTTGATCTTGGCGTCGGTATGTTTATACCCTTTTTGTTAGCCACCAGCTGCGTCATGATCGCTGCGGCAAGCCAGTTTCATACGGTCCCGCAGTCGGGTATCATTGAAGAATTTACGGCCGATTGGGAACCGGCTGCCAGTCAGGTTAACGAATATAATCAGATGCTGGAAGGACGCGTGATGTTTGGTTCGGACGGGGCCAACTTGTCAGAGCAACAAATCGCCACTCAGATTGATGCTCTTGGCAGGGAAGATCATGTAATGGCCGCTACATTGATCACCCGCGACGCCTTCGACCTTTCATTTTCACTGGAGCCATTGATGGGAAGCGCGTTCGGGCATATTATATTCGGTATTGGTGTATTGGGGATGGCCCTTTCCAGCATCACCTTAATGATGATCATATCCGGGTTCATTGCCTGTGAAGTATTTAATAAACCTGATGATAAATTTCTCTTCCGATTGGGAGCCTTAATACCAGGACTGGGAATTCTCGGTCCATTCTTTTGGAGCCAGGCGCTTTTCTGGCTAGCCATTCCCACATCGATTATAACTCTATTGCTGCTGCCTATTGCCTATGTGACATTTTTATTGATGATGAACAACAAGGCGCTGATGGGTGAATATATGCCCAGGGGAAGAAGCCGGGTCATCTGGAATACGCTAATGATCGGGGCGGTAGTATTAATCAGCTCGGCCAGTTTATACATGTTATGGATGAGCGGCGGTAAATGGGGTATTGGAATGCTATTCCTGTTTCTGATAGCTGTTGGAATTGCTGAATGGCGAAAAAGGAATAAAAGAGAAGAAATTGTCTCGGAAACGAAGACTAATATCGAGTAGAATTTAAAAGCAGACCATTAAACTTGATAAAGACCAAGAAGGGAAAATAACAGCGAGAGCATAATATGATTGATGTAGAATATCCGGAACGACAAAAGGAATGGGCCGTTTTCTCTAAACGAGGTCATGGTAACCCGGCCTTTATGCTGCCGGCAGCATTTCTTTTGCTAATCCTGATGTCTGGGACCATGGGTTTTTGGCTGTTTCCGGCTAATGAAGATGAAGGTACTCTTCACATCCATTTAATTTCCGCATCAGAGGAATATGAATCGGAAAACTCGCTGAAAGAAACGAAGAAAGCTCTTGAAGAACATGATGAAGGGGTGAAGATTACCGCTTCATGGGGCGAGGATGCAGGTAGCGATTTGCCGAATATAGAACTGCTTGGCGAGGCAGACCTGCTGATTGTTTTTGCCCGCAGAATGACCCTGCCGGAAGATCAGCTGAACTATATAACTCAGCATATTGAGGCTGAAAAACCGGTAATTGGTATTCGTACTTCAAGTCATGCTTTCCAGGGTTTCTTAGAGTTGGATGCCCGTGTTTTTGGCGGCGACTATGACGGCCATGGCGATGATGAATCCGTTGATGTCAGTTTTGCCGAAGATGCAGAAGAGCACCCGATTATGAATGGTGTCGATGCCTGGAACCGTCCGGGTAAGATATACCACAATCCCGATCTTGGCCCCCAAACCCAGGCCCTGCTTTTGGGCAGAGGGTTGGATAGCGATATTTATGAACCTCTGGCCTGGACCAATATGTACGGTGAAAACGGTCGTGCTTTTTACACATCAATGGGCCTTCCTGCTGACTTCAAGAACGATAATTTCCTTCGGATGCTTAACAATGCTATTTCCTGGACTACAGGATATGAACTATCATCATTTGCAG
>JBBDMV010000059.1:0-27150 GCA_040878115.1 Balneolales bacterium | reverse complement strand
TAGAACCAAAACTGACAGCACTTTCACGTTCAGCCTCATCCCACACCTGATAGGAAGTAACGGCACCATCCAATGTTTGCAGGCTTTTCAAAAAAGTAAACAAGGGGGGGAAACCACAAATGCGATACGAGTCGTTTTCCTTTCTAATAAGTTTGAGCAACTCCTCAGGCCGATGACTTGATGCATGATCAAGGAATTCCCCGTCAAATAGCTTTACTTTCTGTAGCATGGAACGTGCCGGAGCTTTATCACCGAACTTTCGGCCTATATGTGCCAGATCCCCGGAAATAAGGAAGAATGCATCATCACTGTTTGCGAGTTCAGAACCCAGAAGCTGACTCATATTATTAACTTGTTTACCAAGCTCACCATCTTCTTTATACAATAACTGCTCAAAACTATCTACAAGGATGGGCACAATTTCAAAAGGATGGTCCCACATATAGTGGAGAAAAAGCATATGCATTTCTATGCTATGTTCAATCCGATGAGCACGGTCTTGCATAGAACATCCAAGCTGTTCAGAATTCTTTTCAATCTTGTCGAGAAGCTCTGCATCAGTGTGGCTTTCTCCTAGCGGAGTTTTGAAACTTTTACGACTGGCAATAAAAGGTGTATTTTCGTAGAAAGGGAAATAAGACCCCGCATAGTGGGATGTCGCCAGTATGATCACTTTGGAGGGTTTAAGATCCTTAAGTGGTGCAAAAGCTTTGACATAGGTTTGCAGCCCAACCCGGGGGTCGATGTGGGGAGCATATAAAGCTTTAGCCTTTGACGTTCCAGAAGGAGCAGAAACAGATTCAAAGGCGGCATCCAGCATATTGGTCAATTCCACGGGGTCGCCAGGATAGGAAGACCCATCGCAAGATGAATCTCTTACGTTTTGCTGTTCGAACTGTTCCTCCATTCCAACGGAATACTTCTTGAAGCTCGGAGAAAAAAGGATGCGATTGTTATCAAGATGCTGGATGAAATTGAGTATTTGGTCCGGCCCGACATCACTTTGATGCTTGATCAGTTCTTTGTGAATATCATTCACCGAACGGTTTTCATCCAATAAAGCCAATAAGCCGGCAAGCTCTTTTTGAAGAACAAAGTTTGGTTTGGCATAGCCCATCGAATCGTGAAAATATATGAGTTCACGATCTTCAGATTTCACCGGATAAACATCCAGGTCAGCTCTGATAGAAGGGATTAAATCTTCTTTTGAATTAAATAGCATAGAAAATAATTGAATCGAATAAAGGTGCTGGTAACCCATTAAACAACGCCAAAAAAAATATAACGTTTCATTTCTTAGTCACGACTTTCCATTATTAGCATTGCAGTTACATTTAACACCATACTTTTGGCAAATAAAATGACCAGAAGTTTTGGCCCTGGCTTTGCAGGGGCCCCTGCCGTGAGCGATGAATAAATGGGCCAGGTTTGTCCAGTCCTCCCTGGGGAAAAGGGCCATTAAATCTTTTTCGATTTTTTCAGGCGTGGAATGTTTAGATAATCCAAAACGATTAGATAATCTTTTAATATGTGTATCCACCACAACCCCTTCGTTGATCCCAAAAGCATTACCCAAAACCACATTGGCCGTTTTTCGCGCGGCACCTCTCAGGGTTAATAAATCCTCCATGTTTTGAGGTACTGTGCCATCAAAATCGTCTATTATAGATTGAGCTGAGGTCTTAATGGATAAGGCCTTATTTCGATAAAACCCGGTAGAACGCACAGCCTCTTCCAGTTCCTGGATCGGTGCTTCAGCAAAAGCTTCAGGGCCAGGGAAATTTTTAAACAATTTTTCTGTAACAATATTTACACGGACATCCGTACACTGAGCACTCAATATAGTGGCGATCAGCAGTTCAAAAGGGTTTGTGTAATTTAACGCACAATGGGGATTGGGATAGGTTCTGGAAAGATCCTCAAATAGGTCTTTTGCGCGTTCTTTTTGCTTTTTGGTTTTCCGGGGCAGCATTAACTATTAATTTTAAAAAACGAGATTTCGATGTTCAGAGAAGTTATAAAGTTCGAGACCATTTCACAGAACAAAAATGCTGGGTCATGATATATTAAAGATCGCTCAAAAATAAAGGGCTGCCCAGATCAGTGAGCAGCCCCTTTTTGGATGTGATCATATCGACAGTCACGGAGTAATTTGAATCTGCCGATAGTTCCTTTTAAAAAAACGCAGCTAATATCAAATTATTACTGCTTCATAAAAGGTTGTTTTATAAAATCTTAACTATTTTACTTACAGCTCCTTCAAGGTAGCCGACAGGCTGGACAAGGATTTCTTTGCATCACCAAAAAACATGCTGGCATTTTCTTTATAAAAAAGTTCATTATCAATTCCGGCGAAACCAGGATTGAGGCTTCTTTTAAAAATTACTACTGATTTCGCTTCTTCAACATTTAAAACAGGCATGCCGTAAATCGGACTCCCGGGGTTAGATTTGGCAGCCGGATTGACTACATCGTTGGCACCGATTACAAGAACAACATCGGTTTTCTCAAACTCATCGTTAATTTGTTCCATGTCAAACAACTGGGTATACGGAACATTTGCTTCTGCCAGTAAAACGTTCATATGACCTGGCATTCTACCGGCTACCGGATGAATACCATAACGAACATCCACGCCTTTTTCTTCTAATTGATCGGCGACTTCACGAACGGTATGCTGGGCCTGGGCTACCGCAAGTCCGTAACCTGGCACAATAATTACCCTTTTTGAGTACGCTGCCATAACGGCAACATCATCAACGGTAACTTCACGAACGGTCTTTACTTCACCGTCGCCGTCTGCGGCTTTAGTACCTTTTGCTGTGCCAAAAGCACCGAACAGCACGTTAGCCAGACTACGGTTCATTGCCTTACACATAATATTGGTCAGGATTAATCCTGATGCACCAACCAATGTACCACTGATGATCAGTAAATTGTTATCCAAAACAAAACCTGTTGCTGCGGCAGCAAGGCCTGATAGAGAATTCAATAATGCAATTACAACGGGCATGTCGGCACCACCAATAGGTATAACAAATAATATACCGAGCAAAAGAGATACTACAATGAGGCCGAGCAAAGTCGCGTTGTCAACAACACCTACAAAATATACGGCTAAACCAATAATGGCAGCCATTAGTAAAGCATTAAATATTTTTTGCCCTGGGAAAACAATAGGCATACCTGAAATCAACCCCTTCAGCTTTGAAAAGGCAACAAGGCTTCCTGTAAAAGTAATACTTCCAATAAAAACACTGATCGCCACAGTAACAAGGTCTTGGCCGGTAAACGATATTTCGGCCAAACGAAAATACTCACCTGTAGCAACAAGGGCTGAGGCCGCTCCGCCAAAGCCATTAAAGACGGCAACCAGTTCAGGCATTGCTGTCATTTCAACTTTCCTGGCTAAAACAGTACCAATCAATGAACCAATTACGATCCCGGCAATAATGTACTCGTAAGAGATAATCTGATGATCAAATAAAGTGACCAAAACACCCAGGAACATAGCAAGAGACGCCATTTGATTTCCTGAACGAGCTGTAGCCGGTGAACTAAGGCGTTTCAGGCCGACAATGAATAATATTGTGGCAATTAAATAAACCAGTTGAATAAGTGTAGGGATATAAGCGGCAATTGCCGGAGGTAATAGTTCACTCATTATTTATCTTCCTTCTTCTTGAACATTTGGAGCATCCTGTCGGTTACCAGAAAACCACCAACAACATTAATGGTAGCAAAAATAATGGCCGCAAGACCTATAAATGTGATAATATTTTCACTTGCATCGCCCGTCACAGTAAGAGCACCAATAATTGTGATACCCGAAATAGCGTTAGCCCCACTCATTAACGGAGTATGCAAGGTTGTCGGAACTTTTGAAATCACTTCAAAACCTACAAAGCAGGCCAGTACAAAAATGAAGAGATTGAATAAGAGGGATTCCATAGCGTTTTAAATTGGTGTTAAAAAATCAATGGGCAAGGGATGATTACCTTAAACCTTACATCTTTTTCCCATCGTGGGTGATGGTGGTATTTTTGGTTATTTCATCTTCAAAATCAAAAACAAGTTCACCGTCTTTAAGTAAATGAAGCAATACAGCCGTCACATTTTTAGCATATAGCTGACTGGCATGAATCGGTAGTGATGCTGCCAGGTTCAAAGGCCCGTGAATAGTCACACCATTATGGTTGATGGTTTTGTCCGGCTGGGTGAGCGCACAGTTTCCTCCCTGTTCTGAAGCCAGGTCCACAATTACCGAGCCTTGCCTCATATCTTCTACCATTTGGGCTGTAATGAGCTCAGGAGCCGGTTTGCCTGGTATCAAAGCGGTGGTAATTACAATATCGGATTTTGACACTCTTTCATGAATTACTTCCCGCTGCTTTTGTTTGGCTTTTTCGGAGAGCTCTTTGGCATAGCCTCCGCTGGTTTCCGTTTCTGTTTCTTCTAATGGCACCTCAACAAAACTCGCACCCAGACTTTCAACCTGCTCCTTTACGGCAGGGCGAACGTCGAATGCCTCAACTACAGCTCCGAGACGTTTTGCCGTAGCAATAGCCTGCAATCCTGCAACACCCGCTCCGAGCACCAGTATTTTAGACGGGGCAATCGTCCCCGCGGCAGTCATTAACATGGGCAGATATTTACCCAGGGAGTTTGCACCGATCAGAACGGACTTGTACCCTGCAATGGAACTCATTGAGCTTAAAACATCCATTTTTTGTGCACGGCTGATGCGCGGAAGCGCCTCCATGCCGAGTGCGGTTACCTTTTTTTCGGCGAGTAGTTCAACCAATTCCTTGTTTTGCAAGGCCCATAAAAGACAGATCAAAACCGCTCCGGCTTTCATCAACCTTACTTCTTCTTCAGATGGTTTATTTATCTTGAGGATGATATCAGCTTCACCGAAGAGCTTCTTCTTGTCATCGGTAACCTTTGCTCCGGCTTCTTTGAAAGCTTCATCAGTGAAGAATGCCTTTTCTCCGGCGCCTGATTCAATTCGTACCTCCAGGCCGTTTTTGATGAGATCTGCCGCAACCGCTGGAATAAGCGCTACGCGGGTTTCACCATCCATAATCTCTTTGGGTACAGCTACAATCACGTTATTTATAATAAAAAGTTCTTTTTTAGAAAGTGAAAATGTTAAATACAACAGCATTGACACGGTCTACATTTTTTTGTGCATGGAAAATACAAAAAAGAATGACAAAAAAAATCAACGAAAACATCTATGTCAATTTGGAAGCGCTTCTTCTCTATAGATTTAAAAAATGTGGTAGTTGAAATTTGGAAGGCCAAGCTTCACCAGGCAAGGCAAAGTTGGTTTTTTAGCTGACTTCCAAAGCGAGTTCGATACGGATTGTACCCAGACTTTTTTAGTAAAGATGAAAGGGGAGACGATCTTTAAAAGAGGAAACTTGATGCTCTGTTACTGAAGTATGCTTTTCAGCAGATCGTCGGAGTTGTGGGAGTTCGTGATGGTTAACTCATGCCCCATACGATCTCTTTTGGTTTCCAGGTAACGGCGGTTATCAGAGTTGGGTTCCGTTTCAAGTGCTACATTTTCCACAAGATCAAGGCCGTAACCCTGCAAACCTACACGTTTGGCTGGGTTGTTGGTCATTAAACGTAATTTACGGACACCCAATGAGCGCAGGATTTGCGCGCCTACACCATAATCCCGCAGGTCGGATTTAAAACCTAAAGCTTCATTGGCTTCGATGGTGTCCATGCCTTCTTCTTGCAATTTATAGGCCTTTAATTTGTTGATAAGGCCGATTCCACGTCCCTCCTGGTTCATGTAGAGAACGATTCCCTGACCGTTTTCTTCAACTTTACGTAAGGCGATGTGAAGTTGTTCCCCGCAATCGCAGCGTTTGGACCCAAAAATATCTCCCGTGACACAGAGTGAATGGACCCGTACCAGCACCGGGTCGTTTTCTTCCCATTTACCTTTAACTAACGCCAGATGTGTGGCACCTGAAAGTTTTTCTTCAAAGGCATGAAGTTGAAAGTCTCCATAAAGAGTTGGTAATTTTACCGTTATAGCTTCTTTCACAAGGCTTTCGTTCTGCATGCGGTAAGCAATAAGGTCCTTAATGGTGATCAACTTCATATCGAAACGTCTGGCAACCTTGAGGAGGTCAGGAAGCCGCGCCATGCTGCCATTTTCATTCATAATCTCACAAATAACACCGGCCGGCTTGAGCCCAGCGAGTTTGGCAAGATCAATAGCGGCTTCGGTGTGGCCGGTCCGGCGCAGAACGCCGCCTTCAGCAGCGATAAGCGGAAAGACATGTCCGGGGCGGTGAAAATCTTCCTGTTTAGCTTTTTCGTCGACGATACCCTGGATGGTACGGGCACGGTCACCGGCAGAGATACCCGTTGAAGCTTCACGGTGATCAACGGAAACCGTAAAAGCTGTTTTTTGTGACTCTGTATTATTCACCACCATTTGCTCAAGGTTGAGTTCATAAGCACGTTGGCGGGTAATCGGTGTACAAATAAGCCCCCGTCCGTGAGTAGCCATCAGGTTAATAGATTGGTCATCGGCCAGTTCCGCCGCCATTACGAAATCACCTTCGTTCTCGCGATCTTCGTCATCGCAGACAATAACCATTTTGCCGCGTTTAATATCTTCTATCGCGGAGTCAATACTATCAAACTTTCTATCGGACATATCTCGGTGGTGTAAACTATTCTGATTTCTTAGGATTTACGTCAACAATGGCATTTTTCAACAATCTCACTTTAACGTCTTTATCGATTTCAAGCATTATGGAATCGTCTTCGATATTACTTACCGTTCCTACAATCCCGCCGGATGAAACAATTTTATCACCCTTTTTAATTCCTGAAACTTTTGTTTGGATCTCTTTTTGCTTTTGGGATTGCGGACGAATTATGAAAAAGTAGAAAACAGCGAAGATAGCGGCAAGGAACAGTAAGCTGGTCATTCCGCCGTCCCCGTTGTCAGTCATGAAAAATAAAAGTGTCATAGTTTGAACGTTAAATTTAAAGTATTATTAATGATATCTTAAACTTTAAGATACACTTTTTGACGTGCGAGAACAATTAGGCAAGTCCTGAACTAACCGGGCGGCTGATTTTAACAAGAAAATATGAAAAGCAGCCAAAAAAAAGATACATTTACTGTTTGATCATACACAAAACAAATATGTTTTTTTAATCTGCCATCTTACATTATTACATGAAAACAATCTGGCAAAAAACAGCCGATGCAACCGGGGCCGGTGACTGGTTCTACGAATTTACTGCAGCCGAAGACCGGGAATTTGATCATCACCTGATACCCTTTGACATTTTTACTAACCTGGCCCAGTCGCGCATGCTGGAGAAGGTCGGGATATTGAATCCGGATGAGTCTGCAAGAACAATCAAAGCCTTAAAAAAACTATATGGGGAGTGGGAAAAAGGTTCATATAGGCTGAGTGGGGATGATGAAGACGTTCACTCTGCCGTAGAAAAATACCTCACGTTGGAACTTAACGAGATTGGTAAAAAAATTCACACGGGGCGATCTCGTAATGACCAGGTTTTAACGGATATCCGCCTTTTTTTGAAACAAGAAATTCGTTCGGTATCCGCAGCCTGGCTTTCCATTGCCGGCTTGTTGAACAACCTGGCAAAAAGCTATCAAGGCGTTTATTTTGCCGGGCTCACACACACACAACCTGCCATGCCCACCTCCGTCGATGCCTGGGCTGCCGGTTACCTTGAACTCTTGATCGCCGACCTGAAATCCTTGCAACAGGCCTACGAAATAAGTGATTGCTGTCCGCTGGGCAGCGCTGCAGGTTATGGAGTTCCCTGGTTTGATGTAGACCGTGACTTTATCACTCAAAAGCTTGGGTTCGGGAAAACTCAGCAAGCCGTAACAGCATGTCAATTATCGCGTGGTACTTTTGAGCTCAGAATTATTGATGCCCTTGGTTATGGCGCGGGGACCTTTAACCGGTTGGCTTCGGATGTGATCTGGTTTCTAAATCCTTTAATGGACCTTGTAGAGTTGAGCGACGACCAGGTATCGGGAAGCAGCATTATGCCTCAGAAGCGAAACCCGGATGTTTGGGAACTGATTCGCGGCTCCCATCATGAATTTTCCGGCTGGTCAGTACAAATGGGATCTCTGGGGACCAATTTAACCTCCGGTTACCATCGTGACCTGCAGCTGACCAAAAAGATTGTTATGCAATCCATCTTTGCCGCCGATCGTCTTTCCGTGGCGGCTAAACACGCGTTGGCAGGATTAAAGTTTAAACCGGAAGCAGCTCAAAAAAGCCTTACACCGGAGCTACTAGCCACACATAAAGCCAATAATTACGTAAAACAAGGAATGCCATTTCGTGAAGCCTACCGAAAAGTTGCTGAGGAGTTGGATTCTATTTCGGTTGATGATATTGGTGATTTGTCAGCGACTTATATGCATAGCGGTTCTCCGGGCCAATACGACGAGGAGCATTACAAAGAACAAATAAGATCATCACAAAGCTGGCTGGATCGGGAAACAAAAAAATGGGACGAAGTTAAAGACGATTTATTAAGCCTTTAACCCTGAAAAATAAAAAACCAGAATGATACTTCATCAACAGTTTCTTATTATAACAAAATGTATTTAACCAAAACAAAAAGGTCCGCCTATGAATATCCAATCAGAAAAATTTAATGCCTGTTGCCTGGGTGCGGCCCTCGGTGAAAGCTTTGGAATGCCTGCAGAGGGATATTCACCCATCGAAGTCGAGCAAAAACTGGGTGGCATTAATCACCTTCTTAATCGAAGGGAAAACGATACTTTTCACGCTCTTCCTGCTGGAAGTACCGCCAAACAAACCGAAGCGCTGCTTTCAATTTTGAAAGCTTCGGAACCATTGCCCGATCTTCAGAATTTTGCATTTAACGTTAAGAATGCCTACAACCAATATCCGGGGAAATGGCCTAAGTCAACGACTTTCCCCTGGCCACCTTTTCCTGACGGCGGACATTACAGCTTAAGTTTCGCTGTGCCTGCTGCCTGGCAGCTCGCTCAAAAGCAGGTTGACCTGGATGGTTTAAAGGCCTGGATAAAATCCCTCGAACCGGTATCTGAGGTCTGGCAGCAAGGGGTCTGGATTTATCTTCGAATGCTGGATTGGTTATTTGGCCTAATGCCATCTGATTTTAGCCATACCGATTGCCTAAAAAATTTAACACAGTTTATTGATGAAGCTGAGAACCTGTTCCCTCATGAATACAAAATCCGAAGAAGGATGCAACTCGTTGAGCCCCTGTTGAGTGATTCTCCCGAAAGGATCATAAAAGCCTGTGGTAACGTAAGCAGCCATGCTGAAAATATATTGGCGTTCACCGGTGCGGTCTTTTTTAGACATTCAAATAACTATAAAAATGCACTTATCGAAACCGCTAATGCTGGAGGTTCAGCCGAGGCCGCCTCTTTTTACGTAGGAAGTCTGCTCGGGGCCTTACATGGGCCCGATATACTACCACAAAACTGGTTAAGTGAGCTTGCGGAAAAAGACCGCGTTATCAATGAAGCTGAACGTTACAGAAAAATTGTTTCGGTATAGTAATTTTTAAAGACCTATTCAGTAAAACCGCCTCTTGTCATCTTCAGAGGGTCAAGAGCGGCATCGAGTTCATCTTCCGACAAATCAGACATCTCCAGGGCCACCTCCTTTAAAGAGCGGTTCTCGGCGTAAGCTGCCTTGGCAATTTTGGCGGCAAGATCATAACCGATTACAGGATTTAAAGCGGTAACCAGGATAGGGTTCTTGCCCAGCTTGTCTTCTATGTTTTTAACATTAACGGTAAGCTGTGATATCGAACGGTCGGCCAGGTTCTTGGCCGCATTTGCCAAAATCATTATGCTCTCGTTCAGGTTGGTTGCAACCAGCGGCAGCATTACATTAAGTTCAAAATTCCCTGACTGACCGGCAATGGTGATGCCGGCGTCATTTCCAATAATCCGGGCGCATACCATAGCCGTCGATTCCTCGGCAACGGGATTAACTTTGCCCGGCATAATGGATGAACCGGGTTGCAGTGCGGCTAACTTTACATCCGAAAGCCCGCTGTTAGGGCCGGAATTCATCCAGCGTAAATCATTAGCAATTTTCATAAAGCTAACGGCTATAGTCTTTAGCTGTCCGCTCATTTCTACAGGTGCGTCAACGGTGGCTTGTGCTTCAAAGTGGTCAGCGGCTTCCGTAAAATGTTCGGAAGTAAGATCTGAAATGATACGGGCAAATATCTTCCCAAAATCCTGATGTGTATTAATCCCCGTACCAACGGCTGTCCCCCCCTGAGGCAGTTCCCTAAGGCGTGCCAGGGAAGACTCTATACGTTCAATGCCCAGTGAGAGCTGCCGTTCGTATCCACCGAACTGCTGTTTAATGGTAAGCGGCATAGCATCCATCAAATGGGTACGGCCCGTTCTGGCAACATCTTTGTATTCATTGCCTTTCTTCGAAAATGCTTGCTGCAGATATTCTAAAGCCGGGACCAGGTTAAAAGTAAGGTTCAAAACTGAAGAAACACGTAAAGCCGTTGGGATCACATCATTTGAGCTTTGGCCAAAGTTGACGTGATCGTTTGGGTGTATTCTGATTTCTTTTTTACCGTTTTCAGCAGCAAGTACATTTGCCCTGTTGGCTATTACTTCATTGGCATTCATATTGCTTGAAGTACCCGAGCCGGTTTGAAAGATGTCAATTGGGAAGTGATCGTCTAATTTTCCATCTATAACTTCCTGGGCAGCTTTGCTAATGTATTCTGCGATATCGCCGGATACTAAGCCCAGCTCTTTGTTTGCCAATGCCGCAGCTTGTTTAACGTAACCTAAAGCCTGAATAAAAGACCGGTCAAACCTAATTCCACTAATCGGAAAATTCTCAATGGCCCTTTGGGTCTGTGCCCCGTAATAAGCATTATCAGGAACTTTTACTTCACCCATGGAGTCTTTCTCGGTACGGAATTTCATTATATAATCTTTTATTGGTTGTGAAAGTTTTCTTGTTGCGCCAGGCATTACAATCGGTTCTAAAGATCTTGAAATAAAAGCAGGATGACAATTGCATCTTTTTTTATTCTACGGTTACACTCTTCGCCAAATTGCGTGGTTGATCTACATTACATTTTCGATTTACGGCAATATAATAAGACATAAGCTGCAATGGAATTACCGTAAGAAGCGGTGTTAGCGTATCATGGGCCTTGGGTATACTTACAGAGAACTCACTGGGCCGTGCAACATCAGAGTTTTCCCCTACAACAGTTCAAAAGGAAGCGTTTATCATGAGATGATAGAGTTTTTTAATTAAATAAAATTTTTAATCTTTCATAACTTTAAGTTTCCATTGAATTACAGATAATTAAACAGAAAAAATTGGATGGTATTTTTTGAAGATGAAGGCCATAAGCATTTACATCCCCTGACACTGACGCGTCCTGTCGATGACCTGCGGATTGGCATTCTGAAAATCCATGAAAAGTGGCTTCATTATTTGATGAAATCGGACTTTACCAGAACGGTTCGTCTTTCATTAAAGCCTGTATTTAGCAAAAACTTCAATGATAGCCATCAGGATGTACTTTGGATAAACTCACGATATTTGCCTGAAGAAAATATAATCAAGCGAATCAGGCAATTGAAAAGCGGGAATGGTATTTCTTTTGATGGCATTCCAGTGGTAGTAAAACTTCCAAATAAAGAGAGCAGAGACAAGCTTGATCAAATTTACCCGGATTTTTCCGATACTCCTTGCGAACCTGAAAACTCCGGTTTTTTACTTAATCGTGTATGGGAACTTTTTCAGCATAATGGCGAAGAAATCGAGAAAGACTTCAGGTTGTTAAGTGCTGAAAAATCATCTCAGCATACCAACACTGAAAATAGCATCATTATCAAACCCGCCAGGGTGCACTTTGGCGATCATGCTAAGATAGATGCCGGTGTGATCCTTGATGCTACTGAGGGACCGATTTATGTGGGACCAAATGTAAATATAATGTCTGGTTCAATTATAAAGGGCCCTGCGGCAATATGTGATGAGGCGGTTATCAAGATGGGGGCCAAAGTATATCCAAACACTACGATTGGCCCTGCATGCAAAGTAGGCGGGGAAGTAAAAAATGTCATTTTTCAAGGCTTTTCCAATAAGGTGCATGAGGGGTTCGTGGGTAACAGCTTGATTGGCGAGTGGTGCAATTTGGGAGCAGGCACCAATACTTCGAACCTGAAAAATAATTACAAGCCTAATTACCTTATAAATTGGGAGACAGGAAAACATTACGAAACAGGTGTAGAATATTGCGGAACGATCATGGGTGATCACAGCAAGACCGGCATCAACACGATGTTAAATACCGGTACAATATGCGGGGTCGCCTGTAATTTGTTTTCCAGTCGGTTTACTCCTAAGATCATCCCCTCTTTTTCCTGGATTGGTGACGATGGGGTTGATGTACACCATTTTGATAAAGCCATGGAAACGGCTGAAAGAGCAATGGAACACCGAAATATAATCTTAACCGAAGATTACCGTGCCATGATGCAGTCAATTTTCAATAAGTACCAGTCTAAGCCTGAAAGGCTTTAATATCCATAGGGGGCTGTATCAAAAGTATGAATGAATTTTAGCAAGCCTTAGTTATTAAGATCCATATTTACAAAACACCCGCTATCAACGTCATCCCGACCGAAGGCCGCTGGGTTTGCGGCCGTAGTGGAGGGATCTCATCCGCTTGAAAGCTACTCATGCCCGTGTTGCTTAATTCATGCATGTATTGTACTTAGGAGCGGATGAGATTCCTCGGCTACGCTCGGAATGACGATAATAAGGGGTTGAGTGATATACACTAACTTCATGGGAAGTGATTATGTGAATGTACACTAAGTTATTATATGATTAAAAATGTAAGGCCACCATATTTTTCAATTACCTTTTGATACAGCCCCGTGCAATGATAAATAGTAAGCAACCCTAAAAGGGTTTAACGATCTGATTAAAGCTTTTGCCGGGCCTCATACGAAATCATGGGCTATACTTCCTGCGATAACTTTTAGGGGCCAGACCAACCGTTTTGCGAAACAGTTGACGGAAAGTTTTGGCGTCGTTATATCCGCATTCATACATGACTTCGCCAACACTTTGAGTCGTTTGTTCAAGCAGTTGCCGGGCTGTTTCAATTCGCAGTTGCTGTAAGTATTCATGAGGTGTATGTCCCGTGGCTATTTTAAACCTCCGGTATACCGTCCTGCGGCTGGCAGGAAGACTATTCATCATTTCCGTGACCGAAACGTTTTCTTTAAACTTGTTTTCAATCAAGTCTTGCAATTTTATTACCAATGAGTCGCGATGATCTTTGACTGGAGTAAATTCACCAAAATAGGATTGGGAAACCCTATCCGGATCAATCGCAAACATTTTAGCGATTTCCCGGCTGATTTCCCTTCCGCAATACTTATTCAGCAGATGAAGCATTAAATGAAAACCTGAAATAGCCCCGCCGCTGGTGTAGGTACCCGAATCATCTGTTACTACAGCATCCTGATTAATATATACATTGGGAAATATCTTTTTAAAAGCTTCAGCATACATCAGATGTGTCGTGGCTTTTTTGCCGTCAAGCAAACCGGCGGCCCCGGCTAAAAAAGCGCCTGTACAAAAAGTGGCCACCTCCGCCCCATTTTCATACTGCTCACGCAACCAAGGTATCCACGATGCATTGAGTTGAAGGGATTCAATAATGTCATCTGAATTGAAAGCCGGTATCAGGACCAGGTCGGGATATTTATTAAACACTTTGGAAGCAGCCTCTTCAGAAACTAGGCTTTTCCCGTTAACTTGGACCTGTGGGTCCATCACTTCTATCCCATTCTTTCCATAAACAAGCTGCTCAATATTAAAATAAGATTCAGAATAACTTTGCCCGCAGAACCTGTTGGCACTGTCAAATATATCCATCACGGCGGCCAGGCTGACCGGTCTGAAATTTCGGGTAACTATAACAGAGACATGAACCATAGAAGACAATGTACAACAGTGGATACACATTATCCATTAAATGTCACAAAAGCCTTCTTTTATTTGATAGTAATTCAGAGTAACATGTTGTAACCGTTATTTTACATAGTCAGACAATATGAAAAACATTGAACATATAAATTATATCCATTCTCCAGCTTCAACAGTATACGAAGCACTAACCACTAAAGAAGGCCTCTCTGAAACATGGACCCGGGAATGTAGGGTAGAACCTCGGGTAGGATTTATTAATGAGTTTGGTTTTGGTGATGAAGTACCCACAAAATTTAAAATTGTTGAACTTGTTCCAAACAAGAAGATAATCTGGCATTGTGTAGAATCGGACCCGGAATGGGTTGGAACCACCGTATCTTTTGATCTGGCTGAGAAAGGTGGAGTAAGTTCGGTAACTCTTCGTCATAAAGATTGGAAAGAAGTAACGGAGTTTTACCAATACTGTAACTATAACTGGGGCTTTTTTTTGTATAGCTTAAAACAATATTGTGAAGAAGGGAAAGGCATTCCTTTTCAAAAGCGCAAATTTTAACAACCCATTGATCAGTACCTATAATCTATTCGTACCGTACGGCTTCAGCTGATTCAATTTTAGATGCTCGTGATGATGGATAAAGGCTTGCAATCACACATAAAACCAAACTACCTCCCAACACCAGTGCCACATCAGTCCAGGCAATGCTGACGGGATAGGCGGTTATGATGAAGGCTTCGGCACCGGCAAGTTTAACAAGCCCGTAGGTTTGTTGCAGCCAGCTCAGCAGCAGCCCCAGGCTGCCCCCTAATATGCAGCCCGTCAACCCTATGTAAAAACCTTGCTTCAGGAAAATATTGCGGATGTCTGATTTCTTGAATCCAATGGAACGTAATATTCCAATATCACGAGTTTTCTGGATAACGATCATTGTTAACGAACCGATAATATTAAGAATGGCCACCAGGATGATGATCATTAAGATCAGGTATGCGCCCCATTTTTCAAGATTCATCACATCATATAATGGCTTTTGAAGGTCATACCACGTTCGAATATTAAAATCACCCCCCAAAGTGGCCTCTAATTGCTCTTTTACCTGGTCGGCTTGCTGGTGATCTTCCAGATTGATGTCGATGCCTGTAATGGTGCCGCGAAAATTAAATAAGCGCTGGCCCGCAGACAAATCCAGGAAGATCACCGAGCTTTCAGTGATCTGCTTCATGTGATAAACACCACGAACGTCAAAGACAAACGCTCTGGGCCCGGAGAACTGGGTTAGTGCCTTCTGCATACCTGCGGCACTCATAAGTACGACTTCTTGCCCCACATCAAGGCCTAGCTCAAGCGCAAGCTCCTGGCCGATCAGAATACCCGGTTTTTGATTTTGAACATCGAAATCAAGTTTACCGGAGGTTATCGTCTCATCCAAATTGGCCAGCTGCCGGAATGGGCGAGTCTCTACTCCTTTTACATTCACGACCCGATGGCGGTCACCACGGTAACTTATGATGGTTTTCCCTTCTACATAACGCGACAGGTTAACGATCTCCGGTATCTCCCCTATCTCATCAAAATCTTCATCGGTGATATTGAAAGCACGGCCACCGGTTGATTCAATGCGGATATCGGGGTCATGTGCTAAAAGCAAGGATTTCACCACATCAAAAAAGCCATTGAATACCGATAATACTATAATCAACAAGGCTGTACCGAGTGTAACGCCACTAACACTTATCATCGTAAGCGTGGAAATCAGCGAAATATGTTTCTTAGATGTTAAATAGCGCCTGGCTATTAAACTAGTTGCTTTCACGAAAAAAGGTTTGTTACCGAACCGGCTAAATAATGTTCACGATCACGAAGGGATAATATTTTCTAATCAAGGTACGGTAACGCAGACGCAGATAAAAAATTTAAAAACGTATTAAACTCTTCCGAGAAAATGCCTTCACCTGCCAAAGACTCTGCTCATTGAACCGGCCACATGTATAATGATCGAATGCTAAGTCTGGATTTAAGTTAACCCTTAATAACTTCGTGTCAAAGCCGTATCAAGACCGTATCAACACCATATATATACGGTGTTGATACGGTCTTGATATGGCGTTGATACGTCGTTGATATGTCGTTGTTCAAAGCAAGTCCGGAGAATATAGGGTAAAAGTCATACTCAGGTTATTTAAGCATTAGCCATAATAAATGAAGGGCACCGCCTGCTGATCATCCTGGGCCAGCACTTTCCCGGGCCCAACCATCTGCGGGTGTTTCGCCTTTTTTCATAGTTGCAAGACGATTTATAAAAAGGCGAGGAGGGTTCTGATTGGCACTTACGACCAGGGGTAGTTGAGATCAAAAAGACCTGCCAATCTCTTAAAATAAAACCGGCTGGGCCTTTTAAAAATCTATTAAGACAATATCATCCAATAAGATTATGTATATGCAAGTTGTTTTCTATAATGTTTTCCGGACTCATTCTTTTTTTAATGAAATTATTTACAGTACTTATTCTTTCCGGCTTCTTGCTCGTCAAGTCTGCTGAGGCCGTACAAAATCAACCTGAATATTTGCCAGGCAAGATTATCATCAAGTTTGAGGGTGAACAGACGCTTACGCAAAAAGCACGGGTGCTGGGTATACATCCCAGAACTCACGTTCAGGACCTTATGGAAGGACATGGCATAACCCGCTTTCAACCTGTTTTCGGTGATGGGGCGCGTGGTGCTGTGGGAAGAACTTTATCAAAACGTAATATCCAAACCTCTGTAGATGAGGTTGTTGATGATCTTTCGAGGACATTCTATATAGATTATACGGCTGCATCAGATCCTAAAACCCTTTCTCTGAAGTTAGCCAGTATGCCTGGCGTGGTTTATGCAGAGCCTCACTTCGTATACCACCTACACAATGAGCCCAATGACCCCCTTTTCGGAAGTCAAGGGCAAAACTATTTTGAATACCAAAATTTTGTGGATACCTGGGGTATCACTCAAAGCTCAACTTCTGTTGTGATTGCCATTGTGGACAGCGGCGTTTTTTATGATCATCCTGATTTAAAAAATAAACTGCATCGAATACCCCAACCCAGCCCGGCAAGTGAGGCTTTTGAAGATATTGCGGATGATAGCATCGGCTGGAATTTTTGGGAGTCCGGAGACGTCTTTGCGGGTGAGGCCCCTGTTCAAAACAACGATCCAACGGCCCGTTGGTCTTTCCACGGAACTCATGTAGCGGGCATTGCAGCAGCCGAAACTGATAACGAGGCCGGAATTGCCGGCACAGGTTATAATGCAAGTTTTATGCCTGTAAAAGCTGGGGGCACCGAGCAATACCCCTCTTTCGTTCCCTTCGGAATGCAGGGGATTTTATACGCTGCCATTAACGAAGCAGACATCATAAATGCTAGTTTCGGAAGTTCCGAATATTCTGAATTTGGTGACGATGTGGTCAATACCGCTACCGAATTAGGCTCCCTGATAGTGGCATCAGCAGGGAATAATGGCAATGACAGCCCTGGTTACCCGGCGTCTTTACAAAATACTCTTTCAGTAGGCTCTGTAGATACTCCATCAGGCACCCCGTTAGGCACTGAACAAGACAATATCTCCGAATTTTCATCATATGGTTTTGATGTAGATGTTTTTGCTACGGGGGGGAACATTCGAAGCACCGGTTTTTTTTATGATCCATTCGATGATACCTGGATTGTCGAGCCAGACTCCCTCGGTTACTTATTTGCATCCGGTACATCCATGAGCACACCCGTAGTTAGTGGCCTGGCTGCGCTCGTGAAACACCAGCATCCGGATTGGAGTCCACAACGTATTGCCTATCAAATCCGTAATACAGCCCGGCCAATAGAGGATGGCCGGGTGCGTGAATATAAACTAGGGCGCGGGGTGATTGACGCTTTTTCTACTGTTACCGCAAATATGCCTGGCTTGGAGATTACTGATATTCAGTTTGTTAATCAGGAAGGGAATAGCCTGAACATAAAAGAAGAAGGTTTTGCCGAGATAACGATAATCAATCACGGGGCGGCTGTAACTCCATCAGTCTCCATTTCAAGCCTCACTAATAACATATCTACCGTCACGGCTGCTAAAAATCTGGGGAGCATTGGTACAGGCCAAACTACTACTTTCGAACTCGGTGTTGCCATAGAAGAAGGCTTTGAGCTTGATGAAACTCCTATATTCGCCCTCGAATATGTTGATGAAAATCGAAGCTATGAGGATTTTTCTATACAAGAATACGGGTCTCTGCTCTATGAGAATGTGGAGACAGATGCTTTGACCATGTCGTTTCCCAATGATGGTACAATAGGTTTTCGCGAACCATTTGAACGAGACGGTGGCGTTGGATTCGTTACTAACAATGGAGAAAACCAGCTTTTCGATGGCGGACTAATGATTCATGCCGTACTGGATGACACTGTTTATGTACCCAACCAGGTACGCTCTCAAAACTTTATAACCCGGGATTTTTCCCCGGTTCGCAATATCACTTTTCAGGAACCAGAGCTTGCCGACATCGAATTTTCAGCTCATTTCAATTCGTCCAATCACCCAGTGGCCGAAGATCTGGACGTAGAGATGGAAACATTCGCCTTTGAAGGTGAAGACTTTAATCAAACCGTGTTTGTGCGATACACGATCATCAATACCAGTAGCAAAGATTACAACGATGTTCATGTCGGGCTATTCAACGATTGGGACATCGGCAATAATAGCACCAACTTTGTTGAATTCAGTGAACCTGACAGTATCCTTTATGCTTATGACGGACAAAATGAGGATCAACCTTTTGTTGCTGTAGCTCACATGGGATTTATAACCAGTGCCTTTGCCATTGATAATACCTCGGAAATGACACTACATCTGGCCCAAACCCGTGAAGATAGTTTGAACTTTGGTACTCAATACGGTTTTTTAAACCCACAATTAGACGGTTTCACACGTAATGAAAAAGAAGTTGCTTTAAAAAGTGGCTTCGAACAAACCACCATCGTAAATACCGACATTTCCACGGTTACCGGTACCGGGCCATTTGTACTGGAAGAGGATGGGGTTATAACGGTCGGGTTTATATATGCATACGGTTCTAATCTTGATGACCTGAGAGATCGGATCTTTAAAGCGAGAGAGCTGAATCTGTTTCCAGTCAGTATTCCAGGTACTTATCGCGACGGGGCAACTATTGCGGTACCCGAAATAACACGGCTTTATCAAAATTTTCCCAACCCTTTTGGTAATTCCACAACCATTCAGTATGACCTGGCAGAGCAAGCCCATGTGGAACTAACCATATACAATGTACTGGGCCAGGTTGTATCCACCCCGATCGATGAGATGGTAAATGAAGGCCGCCAAACCATTTCATTTGATACGGGGGGGTTGGCCAGCGGCGTATACCTGGCCGTTCTTCGCACCGGCGATAATATGCAAGCAATCAAAATGAGCCTGGTAAAGTAAGTTATACCGATGGTACTTGTTTACTTAATTACCACATCATCTTCTGTAACTCTGATTATTTCAACAGGCTTATTGAATAATTTTTCCATTAGCTCACTTTTACGCATAGCACCCCATATCTCAACCTGAGGATCAGTTTGGGTCCAGATATTGACCCGTACTTGATTATTGATCTCAGCTTTAACATCCGTCACATTTTGAAAATGGCTCCGGTCCAGCCCATCAGCCACACGCATAAAAGCAGACAATTTTTTAATTTTTTTTCTGATGCCAGATTTAAGGTCCTTATAATATTTATGCCGTGCCTTGGGCGTGGAACGCCGGTGATACCGGGCTACATGGGCCATGATTTGAATTTCGTCTTCATTGAAACCTTTTAACCCGGCATTCTTAATCAAATACATGGCATGCTTATGATGCTTACTATGTGAAATATGGTAACCGATATCATGCATTAATGAGGCATACTCCAGAAGCTCACGGTCGTTATCATCCATTTTGTGGTATGCCCGTAAATCATCAAATAGCTTTAAAGCAAGACGAGTGACATGGCGTGAATGCTCAACGTGCCAATTACATTTATTTAATAATTCAAAAATCGAACGCGTTCGGGTATCCGGATATTCGGCTAGCAATTTCAAATCACTCATCTCACGTTTAATTTGGCGCAAAATAATACCTTCCCGAAGGGCCTGGGTGGATGTTTTGATCTTCTTAATATCCAATAAGTTCAAAACGTAATTAAGCAAAACCATTCCAGGTATAATAATATTAACCCTTTTTTTATCAAGTCCCGCTACATTCAGTCTCTGTTTTTTATTTAATAGGATAAAATCCTGATATAAATCCCGGAAATCTTCCCGTGTGTACTCGAATTCATTAAGCGTCAGCTGAGTGCTTATATTTTTACTCACGGCGATCATCGTGGCAATATTTTGCATCGTTCCGGATGAACCAACAAGCGTTTCAAAAGGATGCTGTTCATAGGCGGAAGACAAATCTTTGAGAGCTGCCTGGAAATAGTTCTCCATCTCACGGATTTCCATGCCGGAAGCCGGATCGCTGGTTATAAAACCAGCGGCCATTCTCGAAACCCCGATCTTGCGGCTGTCGAGAAAAAAGATTTCATCCCTGTTGGCGATTATAAATTCCGTGCTGCCCCCACCGATATCCATAATCAGGACAGGCTGGCTATTGAGCGCCATTCCATGTTGCACGGCCTGGCCGATCAGCTTGGCCTCCATTTTACCGGGGATAGCCATTATTTTTAACCCTATCTCGTCAATCGCCCTCTGGATGAACTCGCCTCCATTGGGTGCCTCACGAATTGCACTGGTCGCAAATGATAAAACGCGTTCAACTTCCTGATGGTCACAAAGTATTTTAAACTTTTTCAAAGCCTCCATCCCAATATCTATAACATCACTGCTTAAGGGTTTACCGACCCCATTGCGGCCAAGATCAACCATTTCTTTGTGGGTATCAACCGTTCTAAAAGTTCCGTCAGGGTAAATATCAACAATTACGGCATGGAATGAATTAGTACCCAAATCGATAGCGGCAATACGTTTTTTGGGAACACCATTTTGGGTTTGACTAGCACTCATATTTTGAGTTGATGGTTTATAATTACTTAAAATTTAAGAAAGCTTTTACATTAAAACTCGGGGGCAGGCTTAATATTTTTCTTTTGACATAACATTTAATTCAGGTAAAAGTTATTTTCCGTACTGAAGCCTGTGTTAAAACTGCTACCATCGTCTATTCTGGCTTTAGGTTTCTCCGATTCTAGCCTTGATACATCCATAATAGATTCATGGGCGCTTTCGCAATGGCTATTGGGAGTATCTTTTAATCAAATGCACAGGGAACCTACAGCCGGCAATAAAACGTTAACTAATTTATGACAGCACAAGTTTCAGGAATTCATCATATAACGGCCATCTGCGGCAATCCGCAGAGAAATCTGGATTTTTATGTGGGCGTCTTGGGGATACGCCTGGTTAAAAAGACCGTAAACTTCGATGATCCCGGAACGTATCATTTGTATTATGGCGACGAGACCGGCAGCCCGGGCAGTTTGGTTACCTTTTTCCCCTGGCAGGACATGCCGGCGGGAATACCGGGAATGGGCGAGGCCACAACCATCGCTTTTGCCATTCCTTTAACATCATTCGAATATTGGATAAAGCGTTTTGACCGTTTCGACATACAATACCAGGAGCAGGTAAGACTGCGCGGGACGGAGAAAGCCCTGCTTTTTCGTGATCCCGACGGCATCCAGCTTGAACTAGTAGGCGTGCACGGCCTGGAAGATCATCGAAACTGGAATGACAGTCCGGTTCCTGACGAATGCTCCATCCGGAAATTACACAGCGTGGCACTTACCCTGGAGGAAGTCACCCCTACCGTTGAGCTGCTAACCCAGTCCCTGGGTTTTCGTGAAGCTGACGAAGAAGAAAAGAGGAAACGATACGAGTGCGGACCAGGCGGAGCGTCAACCATCGTTGATCTCATATTTGAGCCCCTGGCGAAATCCGGACGCATGGGCAAAGGAAGTATCCACCACGTGGCTTTTCGCACCAGTGACAAGGAGAGCCAATTACTCATGAAGGAGAAACTTCTCGCTCACCGCCTACAGATTACCGATGTAATTGATCGCGATTACTTCCATTCCGTTTATTTTCGGGAGCCAGGCGGAACCCTGCTTGAAGTAGCCACGGATTCCCCGGGTTTTACCAGGGATGAGCCGCTGGAAGAACTAGGTTCGAAATTAAAGCTGCCCGAGCAGTACAAAGACCAGGAAAAACGTATCCTGGAAATGCTTCCTGAACTAAAAGATATTGAAACAGAAGTTTACCGGGATTGATTTTTATCAACCTTAACAGACAGTCATCATTTTGATATAATCCCGGGAATATACGTATGGACCCAACCTGTTTCGCGATGCGGGTCCACATTATAGAGACGCAAGATCTTGCGTCTCTACGGGTGGATTAAACCATCATCCCTGAATAGGCCAACAAACGTGATTTCATCGGCCCGAGATACGTGAATGGTCCATACCTGTTGGCGGGTGCCATTTTGTGATGCGGGTGCACATTGTAGAGACGCAAGATTTTGCGTCTCTACCGGTGGATTAAACCATCATCCCTGAATAGGCCAACAAACGTGATTTCATCGGCCCGAGATACGTGAATGGTCCATACCTGTTGGCGGGTGCCATTTTGTGATGCGGGTGCACATTGTAGAGACGCAAGATTTTGCGTCTCTACCGGTGAATTAAACCATCACCCCTGAATAGACCAGCACATGCAATTTTATTGACCGGGACCATTACTGCAAGTGGCTCCTTAGCATCCAGGCTGTTTTGGAATGGAATTTCAATCTCTCGGTTACAAGGTCAAGGGTAGTTTGATCATCGGCTTCCTCACTGATGGAAACGACCTTTCTTGCTGTTTCCATGATTTGTTCGTGGGCCATGACCAGGCGGTTGATCATTTCCATAGCATCAGGCACATCGTATTCTTCGGAAACGGAACTCATCTCGGAGAACTGGTTCAGGGTCCCGGGTGCAAAATGGCCCAACGCCCGGATGCCTTCCGCTAACGCGTCTACCGCTTCGGCCAACTCTTTGTAATGCTCTTCGAACATTTCATGCAGAGAGTGAAACTGAGGGCCGGTAACATTCCAGTGATAATTTTGGCTTTTCAGATAGAGTGTGTACGTATCGGCCAGCAAATGAGACAGCCCATCGGATATCTCATCCCGGTACTTTTCGCTGATTCCAATATTCACTTCTGATATTCTGGTTTCTGTCTTATCCATTTTTTCTCCTGTTTATTTTTTTATAAGGTAACGTTTGAATAGTCGTGTTATATGCTGTTAGAAACGTTAAAAAAACTTGAAGAGTTTCGATTTTAGGATTTATGAAGCAACTTCACGCCATTAAATTTTCATAAAATCCGCTTCACCATTTATCGTATCGTAAATTGCAAAAATAGCATCTCCGCCGAAGCCGTGTAATGCTCCAGGGTTAAGTGAGAGCGTTTTGCCATGGTATTCTTTAATGGGCGTGTGGGTGTGGCCGCTTATCACCAGATCATATTTTCCGCACTGGACCAGAGCTTCCGTAATAGCCGGCTGCGTTCCGTGGTACAATGCTATATGCTTCTCCCCAAATTTTCGCTCATGGAATTCATTGTAGATTTCACCATTGATGTCTCGAAACTTTTGGACCAGCCGGTAATGATCTCCGTCGTTATTCCCGAATACGCCGATTAAATTTAATCCGGTAAATAACGGTATCGTGAATGGGCTGCAGTAATCCCCTGCGTGGAGCACAGTGGTGATCTGCAAAGATTTGATTTTCTCCACAAACAGCTTAATGTGTTCAACGTGATCGTGTGTATCGGATAGAATGGCAATTTTCATTGTAAATGTATTTGTTGTCTGGCCATTACAAAACGTTGCTTTTATAATTTCACGGCTTCTGAAACAAGAAGATCAAATAGGTTTTAAACCATTCCATCCTGGGATGGAAATTTTATTGAGAATAATAAATGACATATTATTAGGGCGCAGATATCAAAACGATGTCTTCAGCGATTAAACCTTTATCATTTTCTACGAGATCAAACTCGAATATCAGGTCCCGGCTTGGTAAAAAGCTGGTGTCAAAATCCTGCTCGAACTGGGAGACGTGCGCAAATACGGTACAATAAGGCGAACTTTTAGATCTCGAGTCGGTTACCCATAGCTTGTCGTCTATTCTTGACAAATATCGGAGAAAACCATACCCATCATTATGGGAGAAATCATAGCAGACACCGCGGACCCGTGAACCCACCGTTCCCCACTCGTAAGGTGATTTCACAGGCATCATTCCCGGAATGATATACCCGGAGATATACATGTCTACTTCGTGCTTGAGGTTTGTGGGTACATTATCAAATCCAACGAGCTCAACACGGCAACCCATATTCTGCACAGCCGATATTACTTTCGAAAATGCGTCATCGCTGGTCAGAATTATAATTCTGTCAAGGTATTTGGCCTGGGCCATAATATCCACGGCCATATCTAAATTAACAGCCGATTTCGAGAGCACATTCCCGGTTTCAGGGTCAGTTAGCTGTTCAACAGGTTTTTCAAATACTTTATATTCAAAATCACGCAGAACTTCACAAAAGCGTGATGTCCTGATATGATAGTTTTCATCTTCTTTAGACCGGCTTATATCATAAGCCAGGTAAACGTTCAGCCTTGATGCTGAACTGTCGTTTTCCCGGCAGGCAAATTTTCTCAAGATGTCATAACGGAGTCCGAACCCACCGTTCATAGTAACACTGATCGCATCGACGTAAATACCTACTCGTTGCATAATTTATTTATCTATTTTGTCGAGATACCCCCTTAAAAAGCCATTAAAAATTATCAACTTTTGGAATGTCGGGTGAACCTCTGGTTAAAAAATAATGGACAAAGCTTGTGTAAAAAATCTTATGCCTGTTTATTTATGATAGGGATGGAAAATCTAACCCTATAAGCCACTCTTGTTCACAAGCTTTGTGCTACTTAATCCTAATGGTATAAGTATAAACAAACTTATGATGAATATCACAATTCTCCCTGCCAGATCATTAATAAATGGAATAATTATGAAATCTGCCGACAAAAGAGCTGCAACTGCAATAATCATCATCAGGCCCGCTTTGCCGAGCTGGTAAGGGACCGGTAAATAACGCCGGCTGTAATATAGGATCATCAGGCTCATTGCCGCGTAGCAAACTAAAGTGGCCGTGGCGGCACCCTGCATACCCCATAACGGAATAAGCAGTGTATTTAATCCTACTGTGATCATTGCACCTAATAGCGTAATCAGGGGAAGCTTGCGGGTTTGTTCGGCTATAAATATGCCGGCCGTGAAATTGACATACCACCCCTGAAACCAATAAGCCAGTAAAAGATAAGGGACGATAGACAGCCCCATCCAATAACGACTATCGATTAGAGTGCCGTCTAGCAGGGGTATTCTTATCTGCACAATTTGAACGGCAAAGAGACCCACTGCCAGGAAAATGATAGCGGCAGCCAAATTGAACAAAAGGAATACATCGGCAAAAGTTTTCTCAACTTTTGCCTCCCTGGCGTGACGCATAAAAAAAGGCTGCCAGGCCATCCGGAACATTTGCACCGTGAGCAGCATGAATACTGCAAGCTTATAGCAGGCATTATAAATTCCGGTTATTTCTTCTGATGTGAAATCACTACCATAAAGCCGGGAAATATCGGTTTGGTCCATCTGGTTTAGGAAGAAGCGGTCTAGTACTTCATTGATGGCATACCCGACTCCTGCCGGAATATACGGGATCCCGAAGTACAAAGACTTTTTAAGTACAGCGAGGTTCCAGCTGCCGGCCAATTGCTCAAAGGTAAAGTAGAAGAGCAAAATCAGAGTGACGCCCGATGCAATTAGGTTCGCGAAAAGTATGGCTTCGATCCCCCAGCCCAGAATGATAATAAAATACAGGTTCAATCCCACATTTATAATCACGCTGCCAAGGCGGGTAAGGGCAAAGGTCCAGGATTTCCGGACCAGCCGAAGCTCGGCAAAGGGCACTGCGGAAAGAGCGTCCAGCCAAAGGATGCCAAGCATCATCAGAAAAAGGTACTGGGCGGTTGGGCCGATGCTTAACAAAGGCATAAGCACCGGGGAGAGTAACCATAAAAGCAGGGCTAAAGCTGAAGCGGCACCAAGCAGTAGCAGCTGCAGAGTCTTGAAAACGTCTTTGGAAATGAGCCTGTCTGCGCCATAACGTAGGTAAGCGGATTCCATACCAAACTGGAATAACACATTCAGGAAAATTACCGCCCCGTAAATCAGCCCGATAACCCCGTATTCGGCTGGGTCAAAAAACTTAGTATAGAATGGAACCAGCAGGTAGTTGATGAACCGGGCCACGACACTGCTTATACCGTAGACCAGGGTGTCGGAAAACAGCTCCCGTATTCTTCCCAAAATTACCTCATCTTTTTGTTTGCAGGTTTTCAAGTGCCTGCACACCCAATATATAGCTATGGGTCCCGAAACCGGTAATCACTCCATTGCAAACGCCGCCGGTCAATGATGTATGCCGGAAGTTCTCCCTGGCGTATATGTTGGAAATATGAACCTCCACTTTGCCGCCGGTAAATAAAGACAAGGCGTCCCTGATAGCAACAGATGTATGTGTGAACCCGGCAAAGTTTCCAAGCAGCGCGTCAAAAAGTCCATCCTTGCTCTCATGAACTTTATTGATGATATCGCCTTCGCTGTTGCTTTGGAAGAATGTGAATTTATGAACAGGAAATTGCTTCTGAAGTTTTATTTCAAGGTCATCCAGTGTTTCACTTCCATAGATCTCGGGTTCACGCTTGCCAAGCATGTTCAAATTGGGGCCATTAATAACCAGTATGTTCATTTTCAGTTTCGACTATGGGGGCTTTGTAAAGTTTAGTTCAACTTGTTGTACTCTGCAAGGCTCCGTTGGATTTTACCAGCGATATCTTTCATCTCTTCTTCATCAATATCTACAGTATTGTCCAAAGAGAAAACCTGATTTTTTTCATAAATGGGGATAAGGTGAATGTGTGC
>JBBDMV010000058.1:0-27388 GCA_040878115.1 Balneolales bacterium | reverse complement strand
TAGTGTGGTACGGGCGGGACGCCCATACCGGCGATGTGGGATAACCGTACTGCGGATAGTAATCCAAATTACGCCTGACAAAGTCATAGCATTCAGACTGACGTCAGCATTGGTTTGCTGCACAACAGGATACGTCAGGCTAAATGCAGCCGGAGCCGATGTTAGTAATATAACCTCACGTATTTTTTGTAATTTGGTTAAATTAACGTTAAATACCCTTCAATTATCATAGACCAATCTCTTTATGAGTCAGTCCATACAGGTTTATAACGATGAGCTTACCCGTCGCCTTTACGCGAACGATGCTTCTATGTATGAAGAGCTTCCCGTAGGGGTGGCTTATCCCAGGACTACGGCGGATATCCGGCAGCTTATCCAAAAGGCTATTGCGGAAAAGACACACATCACCGCGCGGGCGGCAGGGACCAGCCTGGCGGGGCAAACGACCGGCGGGGGGATTATTATGGATGTATCCCGCTATATGACCCATATTCAGGAAATAGATCCTGATCAAAAATGGGCTCGTGTACAACCCGGTGTCATTCGCGATCAGCTTAACCGGGAAGCCGGGAAATCAGGGCTTTTATTTGGTCCGGATACCTCGACGACCAACCGCTGCATGATCGGCGGAATGATCGGGAACAACTCCTCGGGGTCATACTCCATCAAGTACAAAACGACACGCGAAAATATCCTGGAAGTAGAAGCGGTGCTGAGTGATGGTTCGGAAGTCGTTTTTGGTCCGGTCCGGAAGGATGAGCTGGATCGAAAACTTTCGCTGCAATCCCTTGAGGGCAAAATTTACCGGGAAATGCTGGACCTTCTTCAATCACATAAGAAAGAAATCATAGAATCCTTCCCGCATCCGGAGATCATACGCAGGAACACCGGCTATGCACTGGACAAGCTTTGCGAGATGGATCCTATCACGCCGGGAGGACGGCCTTTCAATCTGGCAGAATTGCTTTGCGGGAGCGAAGGCACACTGGCCATGACGACATCAGCTAAGTTGAAGTTGGTCCCGGCAGATAAGCATAAGGTCTTGCTGATTGCTCAGTTCAAAAGCTTAGACGAAGCGATGAAGTCTACCGTAGAAGTTGTTAAACTAACGCCTTCGGCCGTTGAATTGGTGGATGATATCATTTTGGACGCCACTAAAGGTAACGCTGAGCAACGCCGGAACAGGTTCTTCCTGGAAGGCGAGCCTCGCTGCCTGCTCATCATAGAATTCGAAGGCAACGATCCGGAAGACCTGACAGACAGGGCCCAAAAGCTGCAAAAAGAATTGGTCCGTCAAAAGATGGGTTACGCGCATCCCATCATTACCGATACGGAACAAATTGGCCGGGTGTGGGAGCTTAGAAGGGCCGGCCTGGGCCTGTTGATGGGAGCTTCAACCGATACCAAAACGCCTACTTTTACCGAAGATACATCCGTCAGAGTGGAGGACTTGCCGGCTTATGTCCGGGATTTCCAAAAGATACTCGAGAAGCATAAAACCCCGTGTGTATTCTATGCCCACGCCTCAGTGGGCGAGCTTCACCTGAGGCCGGCTATCAATATAAAAAGCCCATATGGCGTACAGACCATGACAGTTATGGCGGATGAGATTGCCAACCTGGTAAGGTCCTATCGCGGCTCCCTGTCCGGAGAGCATGGAGATGGCCGGGCCAGGGCGAATCAGATTGAACGGGTATTGGGTAAGGAAATGGTCCGGTTGCTCAGGCAGGTTAAAACGCTTTGGGACCCCCACAATATCTTCAACCCGGGTAAGATCGTTGACCCCAAACCTATGGAAGCCGGCCTGCGGTTCTCGCCGGAATATCAATCACCCGATGTGGATACCGTATTCCACTGGCGGGCGGAAAATGGCTTTGCCGAAGCGCTGGAGATGTGCAACGGTGCCGGGGTCTGCCGTAAAAAAGCGGACAGCGGTGGCACGATGTGCCCTTCCTATATGGCTACCCTGGAGGAAAAAGACTCCACCCGCGGCCGGGCGAATGTGTTTCGCCAAATCTTCGCAACCCGGCAGAGCGAAGGATACCAATCGCAGGAGGTCAAAGATGCACTGGACCTATGCCTGAGCTGCAAGGCATGCAAAACGGAATGTCCGGCGAATGTGGATATGGCACGAATGAAGGCCGAGTTTCTAAACGGATGGCATACACGTAATGGCATTACCCTTTCAGAGCGGTTTTTCGGCGAATCTGCAAAGTTTTATCCTCTGGCTTCAAAGTTTCACCGTATCGTTAACGCCGTAAACAAAACAAAGGCAGGCAAAGAACTGCTTCGCCGGTTCACGGGAATTCACCCTAAAAGAAACCTGCCTAAGTTCAGCGGCCAGACTTTTATGGATTGGCATAAACGCCGGGCAACCATCCATATAGACAACCCAGACAATAAAGTGGTTTTGCTGGTCGATTATTTCATGAACTACAATGACCCGGAAATCGGCAAGGCCATGGTCCTTGTACTGGAAAAGCTGGGATACCAGGTTACGGTTATCGGTCCTATTGAAAGCGGGCGCACCCAGATCTCCAAAGGTTTGCTGCCACAGGCCCGTAAAATCGCAATCAACAACATCGAACGCCTGTACCCGTACGCACAAAATCACCCACTGGTTGGTCAGGAACCTTCTGAAATACTCACTTTCCGTGATGAGTGCCTGGACTTGTGTAACGACGAGCAAATGGACAAGGCCCGGAAAGTAGCTTCTCAATCTTTTCTCTTTGAAGAGTTCATCAATGAACATGTTTCCAGCGAAGAGATTCGGCGGCATTTTGATGCCGGCAATAAGGAAGTTCATGTCCATGGGCATTGTCATGCGAAAGCTATAGTGGGCGTGGAGCCGACCCTGGATATGCTAAGCAAGACCGGCTACGATCCTGTTGATATGAAAACCGGCTGTTGTGGCATGGCAGGCAGTTTTGGATACGAAGAAAAGCATTATGACGTTTCCATGAAAGTTGGTGAACTGAAGCTTTTCCCCTCCATTGAAACGATGAAGGAGGATATACCGCTGTGCGCCCATGGCTTCTCTTGCCGCCATCAGATCAACGATGGCACCGGGAAGAAAAGCTTTCATCCAGCTGTATTGATGCATGATGCGGTTAGGGTGTAATTTGGGGGATAAATAACATAAGCCGCCGGTACAGACACCCTCAACTTGATTTCACACTTCTCACATAGTTTTATTAAATTCTATTTCTTTAATTACTTAAAACCGTTTCAAAATGTCCGTCACAAAAAAAGATGTCATGTATATGGCCAACCTGGCCAAACTAAGGTTTACCGATAGCGAAGCCGATGGCCTTGTAAAAGACATGAACGAGATACTGGGCTACATGGAATCGCTCAACAAGGTGGACACATCCGGAGTAGCTCCGCTTGATCACGTTACCGATATGATGCCACGTTACCGGGATGATATTGCCAAAGAGCCCCTGGACCATGATGAGGCTTTAAGAAATGCTCCGGATGCCGATACGGATTACTTCAGGGTACCGAGAGTTATTGAATAATGGCCAAAAAACCTACCCGTAGGAAACATAAAAAAGCGGCCCCGGCTGAACAAATAACCGATTACTGGACCAACCTCCCTTTGAGAACCCGGCACATTATATGCCTGGTTTTCCTGTTTGTACTGCCGATTATCCTATTTACCGACACCATTATCGGTGATCAGCGATTTATGGGCCATGATACCATTCAATGGCGTGCCAGTGCGGAGTCCGTTATGGAACACCGGGAAACCTATGGTGAAGATGCTTTGTGGTCTACCCACATGTTTTCGGGTATGCCTGCTTACCTGATCTATTATGCCAAGGCTGTTCCTCATCTAAATTCATTCATCTTCTTTAACTTTACTGATATATTCCCTGCCATGCCCTATTGGGTAATGCTCTCCGGTAGTTATTTTTTTTTTATTCTGATGGGCCTCCGGCCACTTGCAGCCGCCATCGGTGCGGCTTTGATTGGCTTCACCACGTACTTTCCTATTATCATTGGTGCGGGGCATAATTCGAAGGTCTATGCGCTCAGCCTGGTGCCGTGGCTGGTGGTTGGCTACTGGCTTATTACACGGAGGAACATATGGATTATTGGTTTATTTGCATTTGCTCTGGCTTTAAATTTGGAATTCCGGGCAAACCACCCTCAGATAACCTATTATTTCGCCTTCTTTTTCATGATATGGTGGCTTTATGACACCTGGAATGCATACAAGCAAAACGGGTTCCCCACCTGGATAAAAAGATCATTTGTGTTACTGGGGGCCGTACTCATAGCTGTGGCCTGCAATGTGCAACCCTACTGGAGCTATATAGAGTATTCGCCACACAGCATTCGCGGCGGATCCGAAATCGGCGGGGAGACCGGTCTGGATACGGGTTATGCTATGGCCTGGTCGCAGGGGTCCGGTGAGTTATTAACCTTACTAATTCCAGAGGTCTATGGCGGGTCATCTGCCGAAGGGACTTATTGGGGGCCTAAATCATTTACCAGCGGCCCGCACTATTTTGGGGCTATAGGGTTTTTGCTTTTCATATTTGGGTTGTTTAAGTCTCCTCACCGGATACGGTTCTTGTTTTTAGGAAGCGGCATTCTGGCTATACTGTTCGCACTTGGAGAGCATTTCTGGGCACTCAACAACTTCATGTTCAATTACTTCCCGTACTTTGACAAATTCCGCGCCCCTGAAACATGGCTGGTCGTTACCACTTTTAGTTTTGCCATCATAGCGGCCATGGGAGCCGATAGTTTGCTCAAATATGCATTTGAAAAAGCCCATAGTTTAAAAAGCTTGTATAAGCCGCTGGGAATTGTCGTGGGTATCGGCCTGGTATTTCTTATCGCGGGCAATGTGCTACTGAGCTTCGAAAAAGAAGGGGAAGTGCAACAGATAACGAATCAAATAGCACAGCAGCAAAATGTTTCACCTGCGAACCCGCAGGTGCAGCAGCGAGCATCCCAATACGTCGAGGAACAAATAAAACCCGAACGTCAGGATAAAGCCAGATCAGATACCATGCGCTATTTGGTTTTTGTACTGATTGGCGGAGGTTTAGTTGTAGCAACATGGCAGAAAAAGATTCCAGCCAGCTATGCGGGGCTTGGGCTTTTCGTTCTCGTGGCAGCAGATTTAATAACGGTCGGCAACCGGTATATCAATGAGGATGCAAAAATGCCCAAGGCCGTGGAACGCGAGCAAATAATAGAACAGCAGCGCCGGCCTCTGGATACTTTTATACAAGAAGGCGTTCAGACCAATGAGGGATATGAATACCGTGTTTTCCCGCTCATAGATAACGCCTTTTCTAATGCTATACCCAATTACTTTTACCCTTCTATCGGGGGGTACACCGGAGTGAAACTAAGCAGATATCAGGATTTGATTGACTACGCTATTTTCCAGGGACCCGAAGGGCTTAACCTGCCGGTGATGAGCATGCTGAATGTGAAATACATCAGCGCTGGTCAGCCTTATGATTTGTCGGGATATTCAACGGCTTATCAGGGAGAAGATGGGTATGTACTAGAAAATGAGAACGTACTACCTAAAGCCTTTTTTGTGGACTCTCTGGCTTATGCCGCTACGCCACAAGAGGCCATGGATGCTATCAATGAACCTGGTTTCGATCCGTCATCCTATGCCGTCCTTGAAACCGACCAACGCTTCAACGTTGGAACCGACCCTGACGCTGAGGTAAATGTAACCCATTATGATGCAAGGCGTATTACTATGGAAACACAGCGTGATACCGATGGGTTTTTGGTTTTGAGCGAGGTTTATTACCCTGATGGCTGGCAGGCTTTTATTGATGGAGAAGAAGTTGACATCATCACAACCAATTTTATACTCCGTGGAATAGCAGTGCCTGCCGGGGATCATGAAATTCATCTTGAATTTACCCCACGTTCTCACTTTGTAGGCAGCCAGATCTCCTGGGTAGCCAATCTGCTGCTGATTGCAATTGGGATTGCCGGATTTGGCTTGTATTTCTTTGGCCGGTATAAAGACTAATGGAATCGAGAAAGGTATTGATCATCACCTATTACTGGCCGCCATCGGGTGGTCCGGGTGTTCAACGCTGGCTTAAATTCACAAAATATCTGCGCGAGTTTGGTTGGGAGCCGATTATTTACACGGCTGAAAACCCCGAAGCACCGGAGATTGACCGGAGCCTTGAAAAAGATATTCCGGAAAGCCTGAGGGTGATCAGGCGCAGGATTTGGGAACCGTACCATCTGTATAAATTCTTTATCGGGCAGAGCCAGAAAACGCAGGTAAATCAGGCTTTCTTGAGTGATACGCAAAAGCCCAAAACAACAGAAATCATATCGAGATGGATCCGGGGCAACTTCTTCATCCCCGACGCCCGTAAATTCTGGATAAAGCCGTCTATTAAGTTTCTAAGTAAATGGCTTGGAGAAAATCCCGTTGACGTCATGGTATCCACCGGGCCGCCCCATTCCATGCATATGATTGGTCGGGGCCTACAGGAGGCCACTGGCATCCCCTGGCTGGCAGATTTTCGCGATCCCTGGACCAATATCGATTATTACGACGACCTGTTACCCGGCACCAGGGCCAACCGCCTCCATCACAAATTGGAGGCTGAGGTTGTTACAAAGGCCGACCGGGTAGTAACGGTCAGCCCGACCTGGAAAAAGGAGCTTGAGGCCGTTCATATACGATCTGTAGACCTGCTTACCAATGGCTATGACGAAGATGATTTTGAAGGCGTTAACCCTGAGCAGGACCCCTTTTTCTCCATATCCCATATTGGGACCTTAATGCCTAGCCGGAATCCCGTGGCCCTTTGGGATGCGTTGTCACAGCTTGTAAGGGAAAACGAGAACTTCGCCCGCGACTTCCGTCTTGTTCTTGTGGGGAGAGTTGATTTTTCGGTGAAAGAGGCCCTCCGGGAATATGGACTTAACGACAACCTGATCGAAACAGGCTACCTGCCGCATAATGAGGTCATTAAGAGGCAGAAATCCACTTGGGTCCTATTGGATATTTTAAAGAAAGCCCGCAACACAAAAGGACTTTATGCCGGGAAAATCTTCGAATACCTCGCCGCCAAACGCCCTATCCTGATTATCGGTCCGCAAGATTCGGATGCTGCGAAACTCATTAAAAAATTAAAGGCAGGATATGCTGTCGGTTTCGATGATGTGCATAGTATGAAGGAAAGAATTCGCAGCCTATACTCTGATTACAGGCAGAACGGCCTTGCCAGCAAAAGTATAGCTGTTGAGCAATTTTCGCGAAGAAATCTCACCAGTCAGTTGAGTGGCATATTGAGTGATATGATTAAAGGTTAGCCTAACGAAATATTACATATTGAAATGCATTACTGATAATTGAGCATATGCATAGTTTCTTCCCCTTTCTCCCAGAATGCTGAGAGTTCATCATGGGTAAGTTCATTTTTCCATTTTCCTGTATTATTATATATCACTTCACTTACTTGTTTTGATCTTAAAATCATATTACCCTCAGCTGCTTTTGTAAAGGGGTTTTCTTTTGATATGATCATATCATCATTATAATCCATTCCTAGAAAATTACATACATTTTTTAATGTTGTCTTAGGATTGATTACTAAATCCTCGTATTTCACCATATAAATTCTTTTATCGTGCTGCCATTTAGATACAGGCTTATTGTCTAATACCCATCGATCAATTGCAAAGCCTGTACTGCCAAACCTTTTCTTCAAAGAAGCCACAACATCACGTCCATCCCTAACTACTATAATTATTTTTGTATGGGGCACTATATGGAATATTCTATCAATACACAGTATATGTTTAGGAGTTTTTTCCATTAAATAACCCTTCTCAAATTGCTTTGCCAGTTTATCCCATGATAAAATAAACTTTTTGGCTATATATAAACTATTGTAAGGGAGAAAAGCTTTGGTTTCATATCCTAAAGTAAAAATTTCAGGATTCCTACTTAATAGAGTTGCTAATAAAGTAGTTCCACTATGGCCGCAACCCATAATAAAAAACAACTTCGTATCTGTAGAGGTTGGTTTAACAAAAAGATCAAGTAAGTTATAAATTCTATTTTTTATATTGATCTTCAACCAATCTTTAAAAGATAAAGACGTAGTAGCCAAATATTTATATTTCATGTTACAGGCAAAGGGTGTATATAATGATGAGAAGTTCTGTAAAGTAATATCATTTTTCGACATCCTCGCTGAGCATGGCGAGGGTGAATTGTGACAAATATGCATAGGGGTTATGGCTTTTTTCTATGCCAAACTGTTTTTTATAATGTTCAACTTTGGGAAATCCCTCTGTAAATTCCGTAGCGATTTTATTATATAGCTCAGGAAAGGCATAGTCAAAACCATATGGGTTTGATATTATTTTGCTCCGTATCTGAAGGGATAATTTTCTGTACAGTCTATACTTTCTGAGGAGCCGCAAATAATATTGAATCGAAAATGTTTTAGCTTGCTTGCTTTTCCTTGTACGGTCCAGATCATATTGGAGATCTAACTCTTTAAAAACAAAAGATTCTAAAAAATCATCATATAGCTTCAGATCATGTTTTTCTTCCAGGGGAACTGCAGACCAGAAGTCCACATAATCAACAGACCAAAAAGGCATATTCCAGCTGTAATCTAAAAACTCGTAATATCGGTTAGAGTTAACAAGAAATTTTGATTGTCTTTCTCTCCAGTTCCATAGTTCAAAGGACCGGTAATCATCTGTTAACAGGCTACTGTATTCCTTAACCTGACGTCCTATTTCTGAAATAAGGTCTTTGCCATACCTATGATCTATAGAATTGCCGAAGAAGTTCGTATTAAAAATAGATTCTAAAGCATCTTGATTTGGTGCAATCACCTTTCTGGAAACAGGGGCATGACCGGGTAAAAGAACATAATCATCATGGCCGGCGGTATTTCTCATATAATCAAGAAAAGGCAGTGATGCAGATCCGGCTATTGAAGTAAACTTCGATACAAACCGCATACAGTCACGAAACCACTCGCTTCGCGTTACCTTTAGCCAACTTTCTTTGGAATAATCAATGGCTTGCCATTTATAACCAAGTTTTTGAGCAATAGACCGACTCACTTCTATTTCTTTATCGCCTTTTACTCCCCAGGCGTAGCAATCAACGTTATCAAAACCACCCATCTTCAACATGGAAACGATGAACCGTGAATCGTAACCTCCGCTTAAGGGCACGATTGCTTTTTTCCCTTGCAGGCTTTTTATTAATTCATGAAATACTGATTCTGTGATCTTATTAAAGTCCTGAAATAAGAATTCACGAGGCTTACTTGAAATTTCTGTAATATTATATATGTATTCGGGGTCAATTTTTACCCGCTCCCCATCAAAGCGAAGGCTTTCTCCGGCTTGTATGGAATGGATCCCGCTTAACAAGGTTCTGTCAGATGTAACATATCCAAAAGACAAAAATTCCTGGACTGATAACTCATTAAGTTTCAGGTTATCCATGAATTTGATAAAATTATCAGGTGAATCTGAAATCAGTATTTTTCCTGATTTATATGTGTAAAAAACAGGAACCTCTCTGACAATGCCACTCTGGGCTTCAATAAATGCAATTTTATGTGCCACATATTTCACGTACAAAAATGGAAGCTTTTCCAATTTTAGTTGGTCCACATTTTGCCAATCACAGTTTTTATGCAGATACCGCGGTTTGAATAATTTTTCCGTGTCCGATATTTCGACTTCTTCCCAGGTACCGGTAGTAAAAAATAATTCAGCTTCTTCAGCTTTAAACTCCTGTTTCATTGTTTAAGTTGGGTTATCAATTTTTGATCACGATAAGCCTGAATGTGCACATCAATAATTATAATAATATTATAAAACATTCCGGCTGCTGATAAATAAATGATGGCTTCCATTGGTCCGCCTGTTAACGCAGCGAAAAAAAGAACCGCTACCCGGGCGATCAGATTTACTATGTTAAAGATCAAATATCTTCTCTGCTGACGTAATACAGGCATCACAGAAGTAGCCGGTGTGTTACAAAAAGCAGTATACGTCCAGAGAGTAAGGTAGGATGCATACACGCCGGCCGTGTACCATTCATCTCCGAAAACAAAGGGAAATATATAAGGACTCATTACAGCCAGGAAACCAAAAGGAACAAGACCTCCTACAGCCAGCCATATAGTAGTTTTTAACATTTCTGAAAAAAAGCCCGAATTTTTACTCCTCAATTCGGCTGACTTCTGGTAAAAAACTTTTCTTATAGCCTCAGAGATCAATGAACCTGGCATATTTATCATACGATACGCCAACGCATAAAATCCTCCTATTGCCGGATTAAAAAGGGCAACCAGAAGAATAGCCGGTAGATTTTTGCCGATCGTATTAATTAAAGACTGAGGCATTCGGTATTTGGGGAAATCAGAATATTCTCTAAATATACTTTGGGATTTCATTTTATCTGATAGTTTTTTAAAACTATCCTTCAGCACTTCTCCATTTTTTCCGTAAAAAATTTGCATGCTGATATTCACAAAATTGGACAAAAGATTACCAAAGATCAAAATCCAGGCCCCGGCTGCAAGAAAGCCTGTGGTTATTTTGAACATTGCCGATAATAAAGCCCCAACAGTCAGCGCGATGGAGATTAGCTGAAAAGATTTTTGACGAACATTCCAATAACTGAAGCTACGCTCCATGGCGATCAAAAATCCCCCTAACACCACCAGAAGCGGAATATATACCGGGACATCCCTAAAACCCGTTAGTTTAAGGAAAGGTATAAAAAAGACAATGGTTGCGAGCAGCGATAAAGCAGCAAAAAACCATAACGCCAGCTTTGCAGCCATGCCCAATAGAACTTTGGCATCTCCATCTTCTTTGGGCAAAACGACAGCCATATCATATTGCAGTGTATACAAAACAGCTAAAATGGCTGATGATGATACAAAAACAGCCAGGATACCAAAATCTTCAGGAGGGAACAGGCGAGTCAATATCGGCGAGGATACAACAGTAATTACCTGCGCAGCTATTGTTCCAGCCGAAACCATGGCAACATCACGCAAAAATGGCTTTTTAAAAAAGCGGATTATCTTTTTTCTCATAAAAAAATATAGCCATTAAAACCGGTAATCAAATTACAGGATCTCAGCAGGGGATATTCCCCATTTTACATTGCGAAGGCGGGAAATTAATGAAAAACAAAACCTGATGCTCGTAAAGCGAGATACTTAATTCAGATCGGCTTCTCAATTTGCTTATATTTGATTTTCCTCTTAACATGTTAACATGAAATTTGCCGTAATCACCCCGGCCTACAACGAAGAAAACTACATAAAACACACCCTGGAAAGCGTTGCCAAGCAATCATTGAAACCATCATCCTGGATAATTGTGGATGATGGTTCCACCGATAGCACTTTTGAATTAATTTCCGAATATGCTCAGGACTTCTCATGGATTCAGGCAGAAAAGAAACCAATCAAATTTAATCATCAAGCTGGCGCAGGTGTGGTTCAGACTTTTAATTATGGTCTGGAACGGCTACCATTTAGCAATTATGATGTGATTGTTAAATTGGATGCCGACCTTACTCTGCCCGAAGATTATTTTGATCGGGTAGCTGAAGAATACAGGAAGGATCCAAAGCTTGGCATGTGTGGCGGAGTATGCGTTGTGGAGGAGAATGGGGAATATGTTTTTGAGTCTGTTGCCGACCCTGATCATTTGCGGGGGCCTATTAAAAGTTATCGAAAGGCCTGCTTCGAACAGATAGGGCAAATAAGACCTATTTATGGTTGGGATACACTCGATGAATTGCTGGCATTATATTATGGGTGGAACATAAAAGTTTTACAGGACCTAAAAGTAGTACACCACCGAAAAACACATTCGGAAACGAAGTCTCTTCAAATACTACTTCAATCTGGACGAGCTTTTCATACTATGGGATACGGACCTTTTGTTGCGTTATTTAGTGCCCTTAAACAAATAAAATTACCCCCTGCGGGTCTTTCTTCCATAGTAATTTACTGGGGATATCTATCTGCCTGGTTTTCATTTTCAGAACAAGCTGTTTCACATGATGAAGCCAAATTCATTAGAAGATATAGGTATAAACGAGCTTTTTCAAAACTAACACATGCTATTGGATTAGGCAATAAAGTTATGGTTAATAATAATTGATTAGACATCATTCTCCCCTCTTCAAATATCTTTCTGGTTTCTAAAAATTCCTCTTTCTTAGAATAAAGAAGCTGGTTCATTAACTGCATGAATTAAAGAATTTTTATTGGGGATTTTTTTTTAGAATTAAATGATCTAAATCAAATAAATTATTTTCTTGTTTATTGCCGTTCAATACATTTGATTCCTTGTTCTTCGAATCGTAAGATTTTCGTCCTATCAATTGTTTATAAGTATCTATGAGCTCATCGTTTAATTTATTAATTTCAAATTTTGATTCTATTACTTTTCGGCTTGCACGGCCTATTTCAGGCCATGTTCCAGGGTTATCGATCAGGAATTCAAGACGCTTGGCCAAAGCATTTACATCACGTTCAGGAACCAAAAAACCGGACTTTTTATCCTCTATTAATTCTGGTATACCGCTATGAAAAGTACTTATAACAGGAATTCCCATGGCCATCGCCTCTTTCAAAGTATTTGGTATACCTTCACTGTCTCCCGACTTACTTGTTACACTTGGCGCTAAAAAAATATGTGCTTTTGCCAGATGATCTATTACTTCATCGCTGGTCTTAGAGCCAACCAGTGTAACATAATTATCTAACCGTAGTAATCTGATGAGACTCTGAAGGTCACCGCGCAAAACTCCATCGCCTATTATAGTATATTTTATCCTCCGGCCGGATGCTACAGTTAATGCAATTGCTCTAATAGCATATGCAATACCTTTCTTTTCTACCAACCGGCCAATTGTTACAATACTTGTTATATCACCGTCTTTTCGGCTGCGTTCCATGAATTCAAACCTTGAACAATCTATTCCAGAATGATGTACTTTGATTTTATCCTGATCACAGCCATCAACAATAAGCTTTTGCCTGAAACTTTTACTCACGGGAAAAAAATAATCTGCATGCTTATAAACATTTTTATACCTATCGGGTTTATTGATCAGGCTGCCCGTTAAGTCTACTCCACGAAATGAAATTACTAATTTACCCGTAACGGCCTTGACCTTTTTGAGCGACAGAACTTGAGGTCCCGAGGAGCCGAATTGGCAATGAAGTATATCATAAGGTTTCTTTTTAAAGAAGAGTATAGCAGTACACGCCAAAGAAAGTGTTAAGGCCGAGCGACCATATCTGCGATAATCCAGAGTTCTAGCTATCACTTTAGGTCTTTTCCAGCCATCAGAAAAAAATAACAGATTGAAAAATCTAAATAGTCTATGAAGTGGCCTGTTAGGCAGGTTCAGAAAATGCGTTTTGCGCATCAAGTCATATTTATCAATACTTCCGTGAAACTGTACATCACTTACATATCTTGAAGCAAAGATATCGACGGTATGGCCGCGATCGATCAGGCCAGTGATTTGATTTAGAATGAAGGTTTCTGATATAAGGGGAAAACTTCCTACAAAAAAAGCTATTCGTAATTTTTCCTTCCCATTCTGGGTTACATCTTTTGGAAGATCTCTGTCACGTTTATCCTTATTCTTCTTTTTTTTATTTCTTCGAATAATTTTTAATTCCATACTGCTTAGACCACTTGCCGTCGCTATTTTTTTGCGGGTCCGTCTATTCATCCGGCTTATTTTATTCCTTGAAGAACTCAGCCTCATCCTTAACTTAATTTTTGAACAATGGTACCTCAGGGGTGAAAAACGATATCCAAACTTTCGATATACCATCTTGTAAGCAGCTAATTGCTGAACTGGAGAAGGAATAGCTTTTACGTAACGGTAACATTTTCTGCTAAAAAAAATCTGCGCCCGCTTCATTACATATTCACTTCTTTCCAAATCCATATTCTTAATGATATCCAAAAGGTATACCGAATCGCGCACCCAGTTTTCTACTTCTTCCGATGAGCCACGATTTTCACCATGACGTCTGAAGCCGGCTTTTACGTGGCTTACATCAAGCTTTCCGTATTTTTCTGTAAGTTTGAGCATTGGGGCAACATCATCGAATAAGTGAGTCTCTGATGTAAAGCCACCTACTTCTTTCAGTCCTTTGGTATTATATAAAGTGCTACACAAGTAAAGTGCCGTTTTATTGGAAAACCAACTTAAAAGAAAATCTGCATTAGACGATCCACTATAATTTGGCTTTATTGATTTGACGCTTCCTTCACTATCAATGAGCCGGGTACCTGTGCGTACAATTCCCGTATCACCATAAGTTGAAATCATTTCCATACATGTTTCTATAAAATCCGGATCAATAGAGTCATCATCATGGAGCAACAGGAAATACTTTCCCTGAGCCTGGTCTAAACAAAAATTAAAATTTCCTCCAGCTCCAATATTTTCCTTTTGCTTAATGTAATTGATTCTCTGGTCCGAATAACTTTTGACAACTTCTTCCGTGTTATCTTCAGAATTATTATCAGATACAATTATTTCAATATTATTGTAGGTTTGGCTAACCGCAGCGTCTAAAGCACATCTGAGATATCCATCTGCTCTGTTGTATGTTGTTAATCCTATGGTTACTAACGGATTTTCTTTGCTCATTTTTTTCCTCTCGTTAATTTTGAAATAGTACTCATCAAACAAAAATTGTATTTCTACGACGTTGAGGGTTTTACCCTCTGGATCAATGAAATATAAAACCTAATACCAACCTACCCGCATAATGAATAGGCTTTTTAAATGGACGCCTTAACAGGATCTCATTCCCGGGACTGGCAGTTAGCAAACTGACCTTCTCCGAGAGATTCTAGCCTTCTACTCCTGACAGCGTTTTTATCTGTAAATTTATTTATATCCGGCTGATCAAATGATATATCATAAGTTGCATCAAAGATCGCTTTTATTGCTCTCAATATCCGTGGTTTTTGCTTTTCTCTCTTCGCTATTTTCTTAACTGCTCAAGTCTCATTGCCCATAACATACAATACATGAACATAATTCAATGAAACTGAAAGAACTTGATCAACAAAAATTTTTCTAGGCAAGAAAGTAAAAAATACTATCCTTAATTCGGGTGACTGAAATAATTACTTTGCGATAGATATCAAATAACCAGATATGGCAGCAATAAAGGCTTCTGGATAAAAATAAATTCAACTTTATCGAGCACCAGGTTCTGTATATCGGGTTTAACTCCTAACTAGTTCCGGCTCATATTTCTTCGGTTAGCTGATCAATTCAGTGACTGTTGACAAAGATATCAGCCCCTTATATTATTAAATTCAAATAGTCTTCAAAAGGTCTATAAGCCATGTGAATGAAAGTTTGTAAGCAATTTTAACTGGGAGACAGGGGGGATTAATAATATATTTATCACTATATAATAATCATTACTAAGAACTATTCAAATTATCTTCTTTATGACATGGTTAAAAAAAATATTTGGGAAAATATCAAACATGATTATCCTGAAATTAGCCGTACTTATTTTTCAATTAAAAGACACAGTAGCCCAGACAACACTACCTCAATTTGCCAATAAGCCCAAAAATCTACAATTTCGTCTACCCCGTGTTATTGGTAACCCTGAAAGAATTTATATAGGTGACGATGTAAAACTTGGTCCTGGTTGCATGATCAAAGTGTCAACAAAATACCCGGGATCCTGGATGCGCCACCCTGATGGTAACCATGTAAGCCAGACGTTTAATCCAAAGCTTGTTATAGGCAATAATGTAACGGCAACTTCAAACCTTCATTTGGCCACTACAAATTACATAAAAATTGGTGATCATGTAATGTTTGCCTCTAACGTATTTATGGCCGATTGTTCCCATGGTTATGATCATGCTGAAATTCCGTATAAATATCAGGGGTTAACAAATATTGCTCCAATTATAATAAAGAACGGAGTCTGGATAGGCCAAAATGTGGTCATCCTTCCGGGGGTGACTATTGGCGAAAATGTGATTATAGGTGCTAATAGTGTTGTACGTACCAATATTCCGGATAAGTGCATTGCTGTAGGCAACCCAGCCCGGGTCATAAAGAAATGGAATGGTGATACCGGAACCTGGCAAAAAGTAAAAAAGAAGAGGCTAATGGATGTCTGACCTTATTATTCACAGTTGGCTGTGACATCATTTTTCCGGGCTTCCAGGCTTTCATTTTTAACTTTATTAGCCAGTGTATTACAAACCATCTTTTCAAACTCTTCTGAATATTTTTGGCGTGTATAACGCTTCCGCGCAACTTGCCAGGCTTTTTGCGACATTTTCCTCAATTCCTCATTCGGCTTACTGGAGATATTCAATATCTCATTTTTTATTTCTTCAACGGAATTGTTGGTTAACATAACCCCGAAGCTGTCGTCAACGTCTACGCTGGCCTGATAACTTACAATCGGTATCATTCCGGCATGCATAGCCGTAATTACGCATCCTCCACCTCCTTCGGCGCAGGATGGATAGATCATTCCAATGCAGTTTTTGGATATTTCTTTAAACTCTTCGCTTTCTATATCTATCCAGCCTGCTGTATGTATATTGGCCGTTTCGTAGAGTTCTTTGTAAAAAAACTTTTCAAATTTAGGGTCTTTATCATTTTTCATTGGACCACATATGGTCAAATGATGATCAGGCAAATCAAGAAAAGCTTCTATTACAAGGTCCAGCCCCTTATGTACGAGTCCGCGACTACCGAACCACAAAAAGTTCTTTTTGCAAGCTTCATAGTCTTTATCTAAAGGCTTTGGATAGGTAGTGCAACTTGGAATTGGCAAATAGATAATCGGTTTCCCCGCATAGGCATAGGTTCCCGCTGTAAATTTATTTCCGAGAATAGATATGTAATCAGCATTTTCTACAGCGAAATTTACTTCCTGTAGTTTATAGCTTCTGAGGGTAATTCCCCTCCTTTGCTGCAATTCAAGGCATCGGGTAATTGCCGAAGCATTATTATATAACCAATGGGACATATCCATGTGAGCTATTTTTATGCAGTCGCTATTCAATAGCCGTGCAATTCTTTCGAAATTCGTACGCGCTCCTATAAACAATGTATACTTTTTTTGTGGTTCAAAAGTATGACTTCGGTAACTAATTACATCGACGGCATATCCCAGCCGCTGGAATACATTCGCCATTTCCACCGATTCCCAATACTGAGTATGGGTGTTAGGTATCGATTGACCACGTCGAAGAAAGAATGGTTCGGCAATGTAAGATAGTAAAACTGTTCCCTTTGCTTTACCTTGCGGTTTTAACGAAATAAACGTTGTCTCATCAAAATTTATATATTTATTAAGAGTGAAGCTTACTTTACGCATAAGCTTTTTTAGAAATTTATGCAGAAGGCCCATTTATTAGATTGTTTTTGAAGTTTGTTGCTTTGTAGTGAATGCTACCCATGCCCGCAGCATTTGCAAGCATGGAGTTCTTTTAAATATCAGGATTCTTCATCCCTATAAGCTTTGAGGTGATCGCAAAAGCGATGTCAGGATCCTAATTTTCTATATATTGAGGTACTTTTGGGACCAATTCGTGTTGATATCGCTCTGGAACGTTTGTTTCTTTTCTTTAGGATTTTTTGTTCATAGCTTTTAATAAAGCGAACGAGTCGCTCAGCATATCCCTGGTTTCTGACAGCATTTGATAGCATGACATCCCGATGATCGTGGTGTTCATGGCCCTGTAAATCTATCGGCATTACAACAGAGCTAATGCCCTCACGCTTACAGTATATCAGCATGTTTTTTGTATCCACGGAGTCATCAAGGCCAGCTACAATAAGTTTTAGCCCATTTTGCTCACAAGTTTTCATGAATTCTTCCATAACCGACCTGGATACCAAATGGCTATTGAAGGACCATTCTTGCATTCTGTTGAACATACCTTCTAAACAATGCATTAAAGCTGAATGGCGCATTAATGGAAAAGCCTTATATCCTATTGGCCTTTTTTCATAAACAAGATTGCCCTCACAATCAATTTTCCCGCAAGGGAAAACTGTGGCGCCTGGGCCTATACCTGCCTCTACTTTTTGACGGGATTCTATTATCTTCCTCCATGACCTTACCAAGGTGTTTCGTTTATCATGAAGATGGGTATAGGCTACAATTATATATTTTGGCTTTCTCCTCTTTTGGAGGGCCTTTCGAAATTGGATCAGTGATTGAATGGTACTGAACCCACTAACTCCAAAATTAAGCACTTGAAAATCAGGTAGCTTTTTTTGCATTAACCAGGGATAGGTCTCATCATCATTTAAAGACCAACCATAGGTAACGGAACATCCAAAAACCCATATTTCGTCTTTCTTTTTTTGAATGCCATTATGGGCCTGTCCATTTACGGGTCCCGTAATTCTTAAAGCGTCATGATCATGAGTTGTGGTAAATGCACCTGTGTCTGGAAAGCTAATATAAAATGTTCCGGAGTTATGTTTTAAACCCAACTCAGGGTCTGGGGAAAATAAATCGTTTTTGGGGCCCAACTTGATCTTTTCATCAGAAATATTCCAGGGTTGATATCCTATGCATCGTAAAAGGATTTCGCCAACCAGAAAGGCCAGCAAAATTGCCGCTAAAGCTATTAAATATATCATCTCTTGATTATTAAGTTAATTTCTACTTCACATGTTGAGGGTTTTTATCCAGAAGATTGGCCGCTTCAGCCCATAGTTCCGTTAGTTTCATCCCATCTTCAAAATTGTACCGGGGCTCATAACCTAACACCTTTTTAGCTTTGTCAATTTTGAAATGGGCTTTAGTTTTGAAGAATTGGATATCCGCGTCAGATATGGCATGTACTGGTTTTAGTGGTTTATGATTAATACCACTGTCCTTTTTAGCCGTAGCCTGTGCATGTGCATTCCCTTTTAGTTTTTTGTTTATAGAAAACAATACCGGTTGGGGAAGTATTTTCATTGCCGCTTTTCTGATATTGCTGATGAATGGTGTTTCCAGCAAACTAGAAAGCATTTTTTTATCTTCTCTTAATACCTTCAATAAGCTTTTCCTGGTTCGAAGCCTGGCCATATAAACCGTTGCGTCAGCTTCTGAAATATCTTGGGTAGAAGAGCATCCTAACATATTTTCATAGTAGCTATAAAACTCTTTCCAGCTAACTGGCTGATTCCCGGAAATGATAAATGCCTTGCCCTCTGCATCTTTATTTACAGCCGCCAAAAGGATGGCATTGACCACATCATCAATGTACACACCATTGCAGAGGCCCTCTCCTTTATTGATCAACATCACCGTTCCCTCTTTTAATTTATCAATGACATTTGCACTCCAAACAGGAGCAAAGGGACCATATACAGCTGTTGGTTGTAATATGGTTACAGGGAGACCTTTATTGGTATGGTAATCAAATGCAAGGTTCTCCGCTTCGATCTTAGTATCAGAGTATACCCCCCCGCTAAACTTGCGAGGGGCCGTTTCATCAATTTCAGCATTCGGAGTATCTCCGTAGACCATAATCGTGCTTAGATAAATTACCTTTTTCACATTATGATTCAGGCTTGCCGCAAGAATGTTTCTAGTGCCCTCAATGTTAATGCGCCTCCTGTTTTCCTGGGTGCCTTTGTTCCCATAAGCACAATGAAACACGTAATCACATCCGTCAACTGCACGTTCTACTTCTTCAGGGTTGCAAATATCACCCTTTATCATGTCAACAGAGAACCTTGCTATTCGCGCGACATTGGCCATGTTTGAAACCAAAACCCGCACATTTACATCATAATCTGTTTTCAGGATTTCCACCAGGCGCCCACCAATAAAGCCTGTTCCGCCTGTTATCAGGACCTGTTTGCCATTCAATTCATCTGGCCAGTTCATAAGCTCTCCTTAACATTAAGCAACCATGGCTCTTTCAATACCTTTTTATATGCATAACACGTTTCAATTAGCTCAACAGACCGCCGCCCTTCTGTTCCTGTAATAAAGGGAGGTTTTTTATTTTTGATGGCTTTTGCAAAATCACTAAGCTGCCGTTCAAATACGGCCTTATTATTTTTATCCATTGTATTTTTGATTATTTGTCCACTAAAATGAAGGTCCCTGGACCCGGTATAGAGCCTGATCTCAGGATTTACCCCAAGGCCTACCTCAAGGCTGCCAAGATCACCGTTTATGATATATGTATTTCTCAGGTTTCGGGTCCGGCTTAGTTCAACCATACCTTTTGCTCCGCTTTTCATAAACAAATGGATTTCGGCGTTAGCCTCTACCCCGCCCATAGCATCGTCAAAATATTCTACTTCTTCATAATCACCTAACCACCATAACAGGGTATCGAGAGCGTGAGCTCCGGTATCGACTAGCACACCCCCACCGGCAAATTTCCTGAACATAAAATCCGATGCGCTGTTCCAGTTGAATATATGCCCTTCACGGAAATCAAATGATATGATATTCCCCAGCATCTTATTGTCCAGCATCCGTTTTATAAATACTGACGCTTCATAATAGCGCCTAAGTAACCCGACAGATAATATTTTTCCCAAACTTTGCGAGGCGTTTATCATCTTATCACATTCGCTCAATTTTAAAGCCATTGGCTTTTCGACAAGAACGTGAATGCCATTTTGCAGCAGCTTAAGGCCCACGCTGCCATGCAGGTGATGTGGAAGGGCCACAACAGCGGCATCAACTTTCCCGATTATATTCTTGAAGTCATCCTCAACCAATGGAATGTTATATTTCTCGGCCAGTTTACGCGCCTGTGGCAGATGCTTGTCAACTACGGCAATAACATCAAATTCATCTGATAAATCGGCAACCGGCAAATGGAAAGTTTCCGTAACCTTCCCACATCCTACTATGGCGAGTTTAATCTTTTGCATATCTCTTAATATTTGTGTATTTGTATTCGAATAATTTTGATTGGCCTAATGATGCTTCTTTATTTATAAAAATTAGTTGATATTTGTTTGCACAACCCCAACATCATAATCACGTGGACAAAACAGAAGAAAAATGTTCTTTTTGCTTTTCGTACAGTTCATCGCAAATCCTTCCTTCTGGTATCTCTACATCTTTGTATGACAGGGTCTCATCCCTTCGGATATTTCTGGTCAAACGGCAGCCTCCGGAGAGGCCCATTGGCAAGGCATTTTCAGCATCTGTGGTAACGGTGTTTTCTAAAATCCCATAGCAAGTAAAACCGCCTATGCCATCAAGTGTTTCTCCCGCCTTTAGGTCCCGCTTTGCTGAAGTCATTACCTGGCAGACAGGGCCTCCATTAGGTTCGGTGGCCGCGTCATTAAACAATACAGCTCTGGCTGCCGTTAAAGGAACCTCTAAATGCGGAAAATGATAAGGCACATAGAATACATATAAAGGGCCGTCTCCCATTTTAAAATAGTTCATGTACTGCTGTTTAACAGGATGTTCGTTATACCCCAGGACGAAAACCCCCGGGCCCGGCTCAGCCCCAAGTATGAAATCAACCAAGCCACCATTCATCATCTCATCCCTTGGGAATAAATCAATGGCCTCGGTTACATGTTTGCATTTAGGCCCATACATGCCCCTTTTACCCGTTTTAAACCCTGTAGCATTGGCAACTACGGCCATTTCCATTGAAATTTTTGTACCGTCGGCAAAGGACGTGACCATTCTGGGCTTTTGCTTGTGTTGGGCGGCAAATGATTTTTGTGTCTCGGGATTTCTGTACGGGTCCTGTAAACCTTTGATATTACCTGCCAGCACCGGCTTATATCCTAACATATCAACAAAGCGGTAAAGATTCATCAAGACTCCCGGCTGATCACCATCCGCATTGGTCAGGATCACCCCCTGTTTGTCGGCATGTACTTTCAATATCGGGCCAATGGTAGCGTCCAGTTCGGCATTCATCATAACAACATGTTTTTTGTTGTTAATGGCCTCCATTACAACCTGGGCACCAAACTCGACCTCTCCTGTCGCTTCAATAACCACATCTATTTCTTCAGAATGGCACAGATGATAAGGATTGCCTGTAATCGAACGGCCTCCATTTTTCACAACATTATCCAGTTGGTCCGGGCTTTTTACCTCCTGGAAGTTTTTCACTTCCGCCTGATTAAAGGCAAAAGCAGCCTGTGACAGGGTCCGATTGTATAAACCGGCAACTATCATACCGGGTACGGCCGTCTCAATATTTAGTACAACTCCCCGCCCCATATATCCGGCACCAACTATACCGACTTTTACAGGATTATTTTGTCGCTCTCTATTTTTTAATGCTTTGTCAACTATTATCATAATGTATATCCAGGCCAGTTTTTGTCTTTTTCTGATAAGATCATGTTTCCTGCTTTTTTCCATTTAATATTAAATACCGGATCATCCCATAAGATCCCCCGTTCAGCCTCAGGTTCATAGAAAGCTGAAACCATATAAGAGACCTCCGAATCATCCGTAAGCGTCTGATAACCATGCGCGCATCCCTCGGGAATAAACAGCATGGCATGATTATCTTCAGTCAGCTCACGACCGGCCCAATGCCGATACGAAGGTGAACCCATCCGCAAGTCCACAACTACATCATAAATGCCCCCCTTCGCGCATTTAACGAGCTTCTTTTCAGCATGTGGCCCCATCTGGTAATGTAACCCCCTGAGGGTATTTTGATATTTATTGTACCCGATATTGGCTTGCACCATGCGAAACGATATCCCCTGCTTCTTAAACTCCTCTTCACAAAAACCCCGTGCGAAAAATCCTCGTTCATCACTTCTTTTTTCAAGGGTGATCTCATAAGCCCCCTCTACTTCCGTTTCCTTAAATCTCATATACTTAATCCTATGCCTTCGTAGCGAGTAAAAGAAGTTTTTGTCAACATCCTTCGTCCGTCAATGAATAGTGGTTGAGGGTTAGTAGCCTTCATCATTCCGGGTACCTGGGCAAACTCTTCCCAGCTCGTAAGAAGAACAACCGCGTCTACCCCGCTTATCGCCTGTGAAACATCCTGGTAATAATGTATTTGATGGTTGCCGAATAACTTCTCGGCCTCAACTTCCGCCACGGGATCATAAGCCTGAATTTCGGCACCTTCGGTAAGCAGATGGCGGATAATCGGGATAGCGGGAGATTCACGCATATCATCTGTTTCGGGTTTAAAGGCCATACCCAGAATAGCGACGCGCACCCCTTTCATGCCATTAAAATTTTTTTCCAATAATGTGATGATCTCCCTGGGCTGTTTTTCATTGATATGGATTACAGAATCAAGGAGCGCCATTGAATTACCGGCCTTTTTCCCATGGGCGATCAGTGCCTTCACGTCTTTGGGAAAACAACTGCCTCCAAAACCACAACCTGCCGCCAAATACGATACAAACCCTGGCGTTACCCTTTCTCCATCAGCCAGTAATGGGCTGAAACGTTTATCTTTATGCACGCCGGACATAACATCCACAACATCAATATCTCCAAGCCTGCTGCAAAGGTTGCCGATCTCATTAGAGAAAGATATTAAAGTGGCCAACAATGAATTTGCAGTATACTTGATCATTTCAGCCGTTTTAGTATTGGTTTTAACCACATCAACGTTATCAAATACACGATAAACTTCCTCCATCACATGGAGGGTCTTGTTGTCAGTTGCTCCCAATACAATTCTATCCGGGCCCATAAAATCACTGATGGCCGCGCCCTCCCTTAGAAATTCCGGGTTCATGCCTACCCCGAAATCCACTCCTGCTTTTTTCCCGGAGGTTTCTTCCAGGATGGGCAGCACCACATCATTCGTTGTTCCGGGAACTACGGTACTTTTGATAACCACGGCATGGAAATCATCCTTTCCCCTTAACGCATGACCTATATCACGTGCAACCTGCTTAATACTTGTAAGGTCAATTTCTTCACCGATATAAGGGGTCCCCACGGCAATCAAAGATAACTGTGACTGCATGACCGCTTCCTGAAGGTCACAGCTTGCGAAGAACGTTCCATGCAAATTCCGGCGCAAAAGTTCGCTCAAACCGCGTTCGTATATGGGTGTGATGCCCTGGTTAATCTTGTTTACTTTTTCACGGTCTACATCAACACAGGTTACCTTATGTCCCTTTTCGGCCAGACAAACACCCGAGACGAGCCCAACATATCCACTTCCTATAACTGAAATATTCATCATGCCTCCACCGCTTCTTGATTTTCTACATACCAAACAAAAGTGCGCATCAAACCATCTTCAATACTAATTTTGGGATCATACTTCAGCCCCTTATGGGCTTTAGTAATATCCGGGCATCTTCTGTTTGGGTTATCAATAAGATAGTTTGAGTCGTTGCTCCGCGCCTGTACAACCTTTCCACCGTAATCAGAATACCTTCCTGCAACTTCGGCGATAGTGTCTGCGAGCTCCTTCATAGATATCTCCGGCTTCTCAACCCCAATATTATAAGCTTCGCCTTTCCGGCCCTTTACCAAAACTTTGAAATAACCCGTAACCGCGTCGGCTATGTAACAGAAAGTCCGTGATGGATTCCCATCGGAATACATCATAATGTCCCGGTTAGCAAGAACGTCACGCATAAAATCCGGTATAACTCTTTTATCGGTAATCTTTAGTCCCGGGCCATAATTATTAAATGGCCGTGCTATTTTGACGGGCAAATCATATTGTTCGGCAAACGTAACGCATAAAGTTTCACCAAATCGTTTTGATTCATCATAACATGCCCTGGGCCCCGTGCAAGAGACATTCCCTCTATAAAATTCTGTAGTGGGGATGTTACCCGGATCAGGGTCTCCATAGATCTCGCTGGTAGAAAAAAATAAAAAGCCTTCAACAGGCTCCCCTTTTTCTTTTAGTTCACGGGCATATTCCAACAAATACCGTAGCCCCCCTACATTGGCATCCATGGTTTCTAAAGGATACTTTCGATAATAATGTGGTGAAGCTATTGACGCGGCATGAATAATAAATTGATAACTTCCAATATCTTCCGGTAATGGGTTGACAATATCATGCTTTACCAGCTTCATGTAATGGTCCTGTTTTACGACATCCAGCCAAGCCGGTATTCCTCTCATGTAGTTATCATATACCGTAATCTTGATTTTCTTATTATCTGTATTATGTTCATTCCAAAAAAGAACAGACTGGACCAGATAATAGCCCAGAAATCCAGCTCCCCCCGTAATAAGTAAGCTTTTACCTGCCATCTGTTCAAATTCATCTTTCAGGGATGAGCAGATATATTCCATATCCTGATTTACAACATCTTGCGAACTTTTAATATTCATACATGCACCTTCTCTTTTTGATGAGTTATTTCCACACTTTCCAGGGAGCATTCCCGCCATCCCATAATTCTTCGATATATTGTTTATCTCTCAGGGTATCCATGGGTTGCCAAAACCCCTTGTGCTTAAAAGCAGAAAGCTCACCTTCTTGTGCAAGCTTTTCCAGTGGCCCTTTCTCCCAGACCGTATCATCACCGTCAATGTAATCCAAAGTTTCAGGTTCCAGCACAAAATACCCCCCGTTGATCCATGCACCGTCACCATGCGGTTTTTCTTTGAAGCTGTTAATGGCATACTCATTTTGCCCCAGATTAAAAGCCCCGAACCGCCCTGGCGGTTGCACGGCCGTTAGCGTAGCCAGACCATTCTGCTTCTTGTGGAATGAAATAAGCTCGTTAATATTCACATCCGTAACTCCATCACCGTAGGTTAGGCAAAAAGTGCCTTTTCCCAACTGGTGCATAACCCGTTTTATTCGTCCGCCCGTCATGGTCGACCCACCGGTATCAATAAGAGTTACCTTCCACGGCTCCACTCCATTATGAAGAACATCCATTTTATTATCACGCATATCAAATGAAACATCCGACATATGCATGAAATAATTTGCAAAATATTCTTTGATCATATAGCCCTTATACCCACAGCATATTATAAACTCATTAATATTATATGTGCTGTATGTCTTCATTATATGCCAAAGTATGGGTTTGTTCCCGATCTCAACCATGGGCTTGGGCCGCACACTGCTCTCTTCACTGATCCGGGTACCAAACCCCCCGGCTAAAATCACTGCTTTCATTTCCTTTACCTGTTAGTATCAATGTTCTTTATTACAGCGATTACCATGATTAAGATGGCATTCATTAATTCTAATTTCACCGGGATTGAAAGCAATGGTCGCTAATGCAAAGGCTTCCGCCATTGTTTTTATAGTTAAGTGCTATATATCTTATTATCATTCAGCAATAAACTTAAGTGCAGCTTTGCCATTTTACTTACAATCCTTTAGAAAAGAGATACCCCATCCTGGATACAAGCAATCGATACTGTACATTATACAATATATATAAATAATATTCTTAATTATATCTTTTTAATTTAAAATAAGCGGGTATAGAAAGAGATCATGCAAACAATTAACGTTGATTAATAGCCTATATCCATTTTAATTATTTTATCGTATCTGGTATTTAACTTTATTTTATTAAGTTTCGGGATATTTAAAATATACGCTAAATTAAATCGTCTACCTGCTCCGGACCTTGGTTTGGAATGCTCCTACAACACGGAATAGGATCTCAGTAGTTGGTCGGGAGTTGGTACGGACGAGGTACGGCCAAAGTCCCTACAAAATCCAGGCGAAAAAGAGCGTAAAATTCACGAAAAACAGCCTTTCTCAAGCAGGTGCCATGCACGTTCTATAGCAAAAAAGCAAAATATTAAAAAAAGGAAATAAGCCATAAAAACCTAAATAATTTAAGTAAGGATCATTTGGTGAATTTTGCCGCAAGATGATTTAAAGTTTTTGGGATGCATCAGGCAATTTTTCGACTTCCCTTCGTCTTCGTTGGCTACGCTCACTGTACTCAGGACAGGCTGACGAGTCAGCTTGGATGGTTTGTGATCGAACATTTGAGAATCCGGCTGCACTCTTTTAGCCTGACGTGGGTAGTGAGTGTGTTTATAAAACAACTAACGCCGGAACAGGCATCTTGCCTGTTCCACACTATGCTGCGGCGTCTCGCCGCTACACCTTTTCCGTGACTGCGCATGATGCCGTAATTGTAAATACGTAGTTTTTTTTCATGAATACAAAATTCTGGATTTGCAATCAGTACATTTGCGTAAATGTGCCTGGTAAATAAATTTAACCCCCCCCGATGGTCGGGGTCACGAAATATAATTTAGCAGGGCTGTTTTCCTTCTGGCCATGACATTTGTATAAAGTTTTTTATCTCCTACTGTACAGAAAATTAGTAGCGGCGAGACGCCGCGGCATAGTGTGGTACGGGCGGGACGCCCATACCGGCGATGTG
>JBBDMV010000057.1:0-27777 GCA_040878115.1 Balneolales bacterium | reverse complement strand
CTAGTTTTATACATTTGTAGTTTACATTGTGTAAACCTATTTCAGGACAAGACAATGTAAAAAAATACAAAAGCCCTGCAAGGGCGGCACAGTAAATGGGTCTATAAAGGATAATCACTTAAACGTTCATAGAACCTTCATTTCTTATGCCACAATCTTTATGCCGCATTCATTTGCATTTGGTTTTCAGTACCAGGAACCGAATACCGTATTTAAAAAACAAGACCGTGAGAATACAGTTGCATAGCTATCTTGCGGGGATCAATAAAAATCTGGGGTCTACTACCATGTTGATCAACGGAGTAGAAGATCATGTTCATATTCTTTGTCTTCAGCCAAAGATGGTATGCATCGCCGATCACATCAGAACGCTAAAAACCAATTCCAGCACATGGGCTAAGCGCCAGGGAGCGGATTATTCAAAATTTGCCTGGCAGGCTGGTTACGGTGCTTTTTCGGTTAGTGAGTCCAACGTGCAAAAGGCACGGCAATATATTGCCGATCAGGAAAAACATCATAATAAAAAATCATTTAAACAAGAATACCGGGAACTGCTTAAAAAACATAACATAGATTATGATGAGCGTTATGTGTGGGATTAGCTACATTGTCTGTGCCGCCCTTATCAGGGCTTAGGTGTGGGAGAAATCGTTGACCCAGGGTTTACACCCTGGGCTACATTATGCTACCCTTTCAGGGTAAAGGTCGCTGCATAGGGTTATATTTATTCGGTGCTAATATAATTTAATGTAAGTTATTGATAAATCTAAAGCATCTTATTGATTCAGTGCTGCATTGCGGAATGCAATGAAGTTTAACAGCCCCGAAGCGGGCGGCAGGACCTAGCCCAGTGCCAAACCGTGGGTCAGGATTTATAAAATACAGACAAATCCAACAGCCTCAATGAGGCGGCAGAACCTAGCCCAGGGTGTTAACCCTGGGTGAGAAATGTAAAAAAATACAAAAGCCCTGCAAGGGCGGCACAGTAAATGGGTCTATAAAGGATAATCATTTAAATAGAAGGTCCAGGAAAAGCGTTTCTTGTTGAATGGCAATTTGAAGGACTAACTCTTCGTCATGATGTTTTAGGAACAGGTTCTTCGCCGGAAGAGGCATGTTGCATTAACAAAGCTTGAACAGCTATTTCTTTATCTGCACCCTTCTCCACTTTTTTATATGTTCCGTCACTTTGCAGTAGCCAGCGATATTGATTGTCCCGAATAAGCAAGTTGAGCAGAAACTGAAGGTAATGCTTTAATTTTGGGTTCTCGATGGGTATGAGGGATTCTACCCGTGCATCTAAATTGCGGCCCATCCAATCAGCAGAGCCAATGAGAAAAAGATCGGAGCCGCTGCTTTTAAAATAATAGATTCGGGAGTGTTCCAGAAAACGGCCTATTACGGAATGAACGGTTATGTTCTCACTTAACCCTTTCACCCCCGGTCTTAACCGGCAAACCCCTCGCACAATAAGGTCAATATGAACTCCGGCTGATGAAGCCGCATATAATGTTTGTATGATACCCGGGTCTTCCAGGCTGTTCATTTTGGCAATTATCCGGGATGGTCGTTTATTTTTTGCTTCTTCAATTTCATGTTTTATAAGCTTATTTATATTTAATCGCATATGATTGGGAGCGATGAGCAGCTTTTTATAGCTCTGCCCCGGAGCAAAACCGGTCAAATAGTTGAACAGGCCTGAAACATCAGAGCCGAGTTCTTCATCGCAGCTAAACAACCCTAAATCCTCATATAGTTGTGCCGTGTATGGATGGTAATTACCCGTAGCAAGATGAACGTATCTTTTGAGCCGGTTGCCTTCCTGCCTCACCACGATCGTAGCCTTAGAATGGATTTTTAATCCGGCCAGGCCATAACTGACATGTACACCTGCTTTTTCAAGTTTTTGGGCCCATTCAATGTTCCTTTCCTCATCAAACCGTGCCTTGAGCTCAACGAGAACGGTCACCTGCTTTCCCTGATCGGCCGCTCGCATCAGCGAGTGCAGTAACGCAGAGTCACTAGAGGTCCTATACAATGTTTGCTTGATGGCTAATACCTGTGGATCGTTTGAAGCTTCTTCGATAAAGTGTTGTACGGATGTAGCAAAACTATGGTACGGATGATGCACCATAAAATCTCCGCTTCGCATGATGTCAAATATAGTAGGGGCTTCTTCTTCAATCTCACGCCTGAACACAGGGTGTAAGGTGGGCACCCATTTGGGAAATTTTAGGTTGTGGAATCCTTCAAAGTCGTAAATCTGTATGCTTTGGGCCAGTCCGATAAAACCGTCTATTTCGAAGATATCGTTATCGGAGATTTTCATCTTCTCAACCAGCAGTTTTTTTATATGATCAGGTGTTTCAGCCTCTATTTCCAATCGTACCACTTCGGCAAAGCGTCTTTCACGAAGCTCTTCCTCGATGACTTCAAGCAGGTCATCGGCTTCTTCCTCATTTCGTTCCACATCGGCGTTGCGCGTGACACGAAAAACATTTGCTGAAACAATTTCGGCACCGGTGAAAAGCCGGTCTAAGTTTTGTTTGATCACATCTTCAATGGCAATTAGAGTAAGTTTTTCTTCCGATTGTTCGGCTATTAGCCACCGAGGACGATTGGATGGGACCTTAATTCGCGCAAATAGCTTTTCTTTAGTTCTGGTGTCAACAAGCTCCACCGCAAAAGAGATGCTTTTATTTGAGATCAAAGGGAACGGATGAGAATGGTCCACAGCAAGTGGTGTAAGTATCGGATAAAGTTGCTGATCGAAATAGTCATCAATCACCTTTTTCTGGTCAGTATTTAAATTATGATAGGATTTAAATACAATCCCATTTTTATCCATTTGGGGCATTAGATCTTTAAAGAAACATTTCCTCAAAGCCGTTATCATGATGTTAACCTCACCCCGGATCTCCAGGAGTTGTTCTGCGGGAGTCCGCCCGTCAACAGAGGGGTCATTTACACCCGCCTGCAACTGTCGCTTAAGACCACCCACCCTTTTTTGAAAAAAATCATCCAGGTTACTGCATACAATGCTCAGAAACTTTACGCGCTCTAATACAGGATTTGTACGATCCAAAGCCTCTGACAAAACCCGCTCATTGAACTTAAGCCAGCTCAATTCGTAATTAAAAAAGTAATCCGGTCCAAAAATCTTAACTTCTCCATTCGAAGGCACAACTTTCCCAGATCTCTTGACTTTGTTGTTTTTTTGCTCAACCTCTTCCAGGGAAACATGGTCCGGTGAGAACGTTGTTTTGCTCATGTCATTTTTGATTTATTAATTGGTCCTGTTTATAAACAGAATATTATCATCTTAAAAGTTGAAACGGCAAAAGCAGGATTCTTATGTTGTGTAATAGTATCTTTATGCATCATCAATATAGCAGATTAACATATAAAGGCTACTGAATGATCGACCATCTCCTTTAGTATAAATTCACCAAATATCATGCCAAACCCTTTGCTCAATTCCGATGAAAAAGACTTAGCTTTTGAACAGTCTATCAGGCCCGCGAATCTCGATGATTTTATCGGACAGAGAAAGATATTGGATAATCTCACGGTCTTTATTAAAGCGGCCAACATGAGAGGTGAACCACTCGACCACGTGATGCTGTCAGGGCCGCCAGGTTTGGGTAAAACAACATTGGCCAATATCATTGCACGGGAAATGGGAGTGCAAATAAAGCCCACCACGGGCCCCGTTCTGGAAAAACCGGGTGATCTTGCAGGCATGCTCACCAATCTTGAGGATGGCGATGTACTCTTTATCGATGAGATCCACCGGCTGAACCCGGTCATTGAGGAGTACCTGTATTCCGCTATGGAAGATTACAAGCTTGATATTGTGATCGACTCAGGACCCAACGCCCGTAGCATTCAAATTGAATTGAAAAAGTTTACCCTCATCGGGGCCACTACCCGTAAAGGCCTTCTTACAGCCCCACTGAGGGCCCGCTTCGGCATTGATTTACGTCTTGATTATTACGACGCCGAACTTCTGCAGCAAATTGCTGTCAGAAGCGCTAAAATATTGGGCATGGGCATCACCGACAAAGGGGCCAACGAAATTGCACGTCGCAGCCGTGGAACACCCAGGATCGTAAACCGGCTACTGAGGCGCACACGTGATTTTGCTCACGTTGATGGGAAAGAAACCATTGATGATACCATTGCCGATAAAGCTCTCAATGCCCTGGATGTCGATGCCAATGGACTGGATGATATGGATATCCGTATTCTCAATGCTATCATCCAGAATTACAGCGGCGGCCCTGTGGGGCTTGGTACCCTTGCTGTAGCTGTGGGTGAAGAAAAAGGGACCATTGAGGAAGTGTATGAACCTTTTTTAATTCAGGAAGGCTTTCTGCAACGAACACCGAAAGGCAGGATCACAACCAAGCGGGCTTATCAATATTTAGGCATCACGCCACCGTCGCCCTCAGGCCCTGATTTATTTCAGGAAATAAACAAGAATAAATAGCATTTTTAAATATAAGCCATTAAAAGTTCACCAAAGTGCATTATGAAATCAGATGACTTTGTGAGAGGTGATCTTTTTTTGTAACTTTATGAGCACATTAATAAAATTCTCATTTTATAACGCATTCTGTATAAATGAAAAAACTATTTACATCCGAGTCTGTCTCTGAAGGCCATCCAGACAAAGTCTCCGACCAAATATCCGATGCCATTTTAGATGCCATGCTTCGGGAGGACCCAAACTCCCGCGTTGCTGTAGAAACCCTGGTTACAACAGGCCTTGTAGTGGTTTCTGGTGAAGTTACCACTAAGGCTTTCATCGATGTTCAGGAAGTGGTCCGTAATGTGATCAAAGAAATCGGCTACACCAAAGCGGCGTATCGTTTTGATTCAGAATCTTGCGGAGTATTGGTAACGATCCATCAGCAAAGCTCCGATATTGCCATGGGCGTGACCCAGGATAAAGCCATTGGCGCCGGTGATCAGGGTATGATGTTTGGCTATGCAAGTCGTGAAACGCCGACCTATATGCCCCTGACCATTCAACTCGCTCACGACCTGGTCAAAGATCTGGCCCGTATTCGTAAAACAACGGATTTAATGCCCTACCTGCGCCCGGACAGCAAAAGTCAGGTCACCGTAGAATATGATGACTCCGGCAAAGTAAAACGTGTGCATACTATAGTACTCTCAACCCAACACGATGAAGACGTCCCTCAGGAGCAAATTAAAGAGGATGTCAAAAAACACCTGCTCTCTGAGGTTATTCCTGAAGGGCTCATGGACGACGATACCATTCTTCACGTAAATCCAACGGGTAATTTTGTTATAGGGGGACCACACGGAGATACCGGCCTTACCGGAAGAAAAATTATTGTGGATACGTATGGCGGTCACGGCGGACATGGTGGTGGAGCATTCTCAGGCAAAGACGCTACCAAGGTTGACCGAAGCGCGGCTTACGCTTCCCGGCATATCGCCAAGAATATTGTAGGTGCCGGTCTTGCCGATGAATGCCTTGTGCAATTAGCCTATGCCATTGGTGTTGCAGAACCTGTTTCGGTGAACGTAAACACCTATGGCACCGGAAAGATTGATGACCTTAAACTTGCAGAGATCATTCCCCAAACATTCGACTGCACCCCAAGAGGCATCATTGACAGGTTTGGCCTTACCAAGCCCATCTTCCAAAAGACAGCCGCTTACGGGCACTTTGGCCGTGATGAGTTCTCTTGGGAAAAGCTTGACTATATTGATAAATTGCAAGAAGCTGTACAAGCTTCCACAGATTTAGTGTAGCAGGCCACCTGCCAGTACAGGCATCTCGCCTGTACTGGTGTCAATGGATGATTTATGATGGGTCAGGCGGAAACAAAATCAAGCCGCTGGGGCAAGCGTCTACGCTTGCCAGAATTGCACCCGTTAGACGGAAATGCATAAGAGCGTTGCTGGCAATTAGGAAGCCTGCTGGATTGCCTCAAAAAGGGTTCGTTGATAGTAGGCACTACTCCCACTTCTTAAGCGTCTACGCTTCGCAATCAGCGCCCTGTTTTCGCCCCATGAGCTTTATATACGCACATTGGAGGTATATTCATTATTTTAAAGTTTGTGGTAACCTCGGCAAACTGTTTCTTTAGCGGCTCCTCCAAATGGCTCGTTGTTTGATATGCGAGAAACAAACCATCATCATTCAGCATTTTTCTGCTTTCCGAAAGTATCATATCCTTCACCTCTTCCTTCAAAAATGAAAAAGGTATTCCTGAAATGATATAATCGGCCTTTTCAATACCTGATTTCTCCAGTATTTCAGTAACATTTTCTGCGCTATTGAGAAATACAGAGACACGCTTATCTTTGATTTTCTTAAGTGTCGATACAAAATCTTCATTGGTTTCAATAAGGATGATCCGGGAGCCGGATGTCATATTGTTTAACAAATAGCGAGTAAAAACCCCGTTCCCGGGTCCGTATTCAACGATCACCAAGTCTTTGGAAAAATTGATAGGCTCACATACGCTTTTCACCACACGTTCTGATGTCGGCGTTACAGAGGCTACGTTTTTATCTTTGATGAAAATCTTTAAGTAATTGGACATTAATTATTCGTTGTCGTAGTATATCTTACTGTTAAATGAAAATTGATGTGATCTAATCCAAAATGTACTGAATAATCCTGTTTTTTGAACTAAAGCCAACTGGATTATTATCATTCTTGACCTAATTCACATACTTTATAATTCTTTCTCTACCTGTTCAATCTGATCGCGAATGCGGGCGGCTTCCTCAAATTCAAGGTTTTTGGCTGCCGTTTGCATAGTGGTATTCAGGTAATCAAGGAACTTCTTCTTATCTTTAAAAACCACTTCTTTCATGGCAGAGTTTGGCTTATACGTAATACCATCTTCAGCCACTTTCATCAGCTCAAGCGGCTGCTCCTTCTCGTAATAACCTTTCTCCAAATCGATGCCTTCTTTGGAAATCAACTGAGGATCAACTAACGGCTTGAGCTCTTTGACGATCGTAGTGGGTGTAATATTATGCTTCTTATTGTACTCCATTTGGATGGCCCGCCGCCTGTCGGTCTCTTTTATAACGGTCGCCATGCTGTCGGTCATTTTGTCGGCATAGAAGATGGTTTTCCCTTCAACATGGCGGGCCGTTCGCCCGGATATCTGGAAAAGGGAAGTTTCAGAACGCAGGAAACCTTCTTTATCGGCATCCAGAATGGCCGCGAGACTTAACTCGGGAATATCAATTCCTTCCCGGAGCAGGTTGATTCCCACGAGCACGTCAAAATCTCCCCTGCGATAGCGGTAGAGTACCTCTACGCGCTGCATCGCGTCTAACTCACTGTGCATGTAGGCTGCTTTAATTCCCAGGTTCTTGAGGTATTCTGAGAGCTCCTCGCTCATGCGCTTGGTGAGGGTGAGGCAAAGCACGCGTTCCTTTTTCGGTATGCGGATGCGGATCTCCTCAATGATGTCATCTATTTGGTTTTTAAGCGGACGAACTTCTATTATCGGCTCCATCAATCCGGTTGGCCGGATAATTTGTTCAACAAAAGCCCCTTCACTTTTCTCGAGCTCATAATCGGATGGCGTAGCACTCACAAATATACATTGATTAAGCATATTCTCCCATTCGGGGAAAGTGAGCGGACGGTTATCCATAGCCGATGGAAGCCGGAAGCCATGTTCAACAAGATTGATTTTCCTGGACCGGTCGCCTCCGTACATCGCGCCGATCTGTGGTACCGTCTGGTGAGATTCATCCACGACCATCAGATAATCTTCCGGAAAATAATCGATCAGGCAGTGCGGCCGCTCATCGGGCTTACGTCCGCCGAGGTAACGTGAATAATTCTCGATACCTGCGCAATACCCGATTTCCTGCATCATTTCGATGTCAAAAAGTGTGCGCTGCTCGAGGCGATGAGCTTCAAGGAATTTTTCTTCTTTATGGAGCACATCCAGTCGCCAGGCCAGCTCATCACGGATCTGCTCGATGGCCTGTTTCAGCCTTGGCTTTGATGTAACATAATGCGAAGCCGGGTAGATGGTGAACTGATCAATCTCTTCCAGGACCTCACCCGTAATAGGATCAAATATAGCCATTTCTTCGATTTCATCACCCCAAAAAGTAATGCGCAAGGCATTCTCAAGATAGGCGGGGATCAAATCTACAACATCACCTCGTACACGGAATGTAGAGCGCTGGAAATCTATATCGTTGCGCGTGTAATGCAGCTCCACAAGATCATAAAGCAGCTTGTTCCGGGGAACTTCTGTGCCGGTTTTGAGAGTAATCACCAGTTTCTCGTACTCGCTGGGTGAACCGATACCATAGATGCAGCTTACCGATGAAACGATGATTACATCCTTACGGCCCGAAAGCAGGGAACTTGTAGCCCGCAGGCGCAGCCTTTGAATTTCATCATTAATGGAAAGGTCCTTTTCGATATACTTGTCCTGAGCTGATATATAAGCTTCCGGTTGGTAGTAATCGTAATAGGAGATGAAAAATTCAACGCAGTTATCGGGGAAAAAATCACTCAGCTCACGGTAAAGCTGAGCGGCAAGGGTTTTATTATGGCTCATCACCAGAGTTGGCTTGTCGTGCTGCTCAATCACTGAGGCAACCGTACGGGTTTTCCCGGACCCTGTTATCCCCAATAATGTTTGAAACTTATCACCCCGGTCCAGGCCCGTTAACAGTTCTTGTATGGCATTAGGCTGATCGCCCGCAGGCTTAAAAGGTGAATCTAAGTTAAATGAGGACATTGTAAAGTAAAATCTGCGATCAACAATTATTTATTAAGATGAAAAATATGCTTTCATAAACAGCAAAACCATGTGAAAATTGTGGTTATAAACAGAAACAAAAATACCATTTATTTCAACAACCTATGGATTGATGGGATGTGGTATTTGGTATCCATGGTAGAGACAAGGCATGCCTGAAAACAATTACTTACTTTTCACGTTAGTAACGGTAAAGATAACTATTTAATAAATGATTAAAAGCTTTGGTGATAAGGAAACCGGGAAAATATGGCAAGGCTTACGGTCTAAAAAGTTACCAGAGGAGATCCAGCAGAAAGCTCGCAGAAAACTCAGAATGATTAATAATGCGCAGCGTATCAGCGATCTGAGAATACCGCCGGCTAATCATTTAGAAAAACTAAGCGGTGATCAAAAAGGCTTTTTTAGCATAAGAATCAATCAACAATGGAGAATCATATTCAACTGGCACAGTGAACATGCTTTCGATGTTCAAATTGTCGATTATCACTAAATATATAAGATTATGGATAAACTAAAAAACATACACCCAGGCGAAATCCTCAGTGAAGAGTTTTTGAAACCCTTTAACATTTCAGCCTACAGGCTGTCAAAAGAAACATTTATGCCTCAAACACGACTTAGTGAAATCCTCAAAGGGAACCGAAGGATAACCGCCGATACAGCATTGCGGCTGTCCCGTTTTTTTGGGACCAGCGCCCGTTTTTGGCTGGGCCTGCAGGATGATTATGATCTTGAAGATGAGCAGGAACGGAAACACGATGAGTTGAACGCCATCAAGAAACTCGAAAACAACGCCGCGTAACCTTATTATTCATTTAGTTTGTCCAGAGAGTTTCACTGCACTCATTGTCTAACGGTTTGGCATTTCTGCTGCGTGGCGATCAATTCTGAAGTCAAGCAAAAAAAAGCTTGCACGTCAGCAGGAAATGCTTGTTATACCGCAAATTAAAGTCATAAATATTTATCGATGTCTTTAATAAACCCACGTAACATATCTCGGTTTGTCAAAGAAGTGTTAGGGTTATTGACACTTTTTCTTATTTCAAGCAATAAATCACCCCATAGCTTCATCATTCCTGAAGTATCCAAATTGCTACCCTCTTCGTTAGAATTAAAGGCATACTGCATAAGATTATTAAAAGCTATCACAACGTTGTCATCTCCAATAAGAGTAAACTCATAAGCTTTTTTCCTGTACTGAAGTGATGTAATTTGTCGTGCTACATTTTGGATTTCCGCATCAGATTTGGATTGAGTAAGTAACTTTATATAGGGTTCAAGAATTTCAGAATATATTATTCTTCTGTCATCATGTAGTTTCTCCTGCTCTCTTTGAATTTTTTCAATTCTTGATTGTATGTACCAAACCACAAATCCGAGGATGCCCCCAAGTAATGGAGGACCTAAAAATTCAATCCAAAACATAATTTAAACTTAGATTAAGTAATCGCTGTATAACGGCATAGCAAATAAGCGGCACGGTAAGTAATTGTATGTAAGCAACTAACAGTTAACGAGCCCGCTTGATTTGCATTGTTAGCCTGCAATTATATTCTAGTATATTTTAATAACTCATCTATCTGCTTATAACTAAGTCCTTCAACTTTTTTTACATCATCACCGCTTTTGAACTTTCCCTTTTTGTTACGATAAGAGATAATTTTTTGGGCAGTCTTTTTCCCAATTTTATCAATCTTTACAAGTTCATCTGTTGAGGAATCATTTAACGAAGCTGTTTCTTTTATGATCTTATTGCTTCTGTATTCTTTTCTATGCCAAGTCAAAGGAACAATTGAGTACTTCAATATAATTTCCCACCTCGGAGGATTATTTGTTTCTAAATTGTAAAGTAACTTGTGGAGCAATATATTGTAATTAAACTCTGATTCTAATACTCCTTTCTTCAAATGATTAGAGTGATATTTGTAAACTTTTCCTTCCTCTAATTTTGATAGCGCTTCTTTCGTTTTCGCGTCTACATAGAAAATTTGTATTTCTTGTCTTTCATCGAAATATGAATAGGCATGAGAATCTTCCAACAATTTAATTCCTGCAATTGATTCTTGAATTTCATAATCATGGAATTCTGATCCTAGTTCGTATAGTGGTTCTAACTCTTGACTTTGCCATTTATAAATATAATTAGATGCAAAACTATAGATAAATAAAGCATCCTCGTTTTCCCAAGGTCGTTGCATTACAGCATGGCCCCATGAAGTGGCATTGTATCTACTGGGTATGTGATCGACTAATTCTTTATATCTATTAAACTTAGTATAGTCAATGCCAAGATTATTTATCTCAATTAGGGTGGCTATATTTCTGTAGAAATATTGCGAAAAAACTGAGTCATCTTTCTTAGTGTTTGTCAAAATGGGTGAGGGGTCAAGTCTGATACGATCATTTTTCTTTTTTACAAATAATGCATTTTCAAACGCATCTCTGCTAGCTACAATCGATTTCAGATAATTTTCAGATTGAAAATATTTCTCCGCACTTGATAAATGTTTTTTTACAGTTGGATCTTTAATTAATTGTGAAATCTTTAATTCATTTGATTCTATGCCAAATATATTTTCTACTGTCTTTATAAAAAATCGAGACGTAAAACTGACAAATCGTTCCATTTCAGGTGCTGGATCAGATGCACCATGTTGAACTAAGTTACGAACCTTCCTTAGTATTTTGATTTCTTCTAAATAACTGAGTCTATAATTATAATGATCAGTTAAAAACTTATTTATTACACCTGCCATACCTGCTAAATCATCGGGTAGTTGTTGATTTTGAACTGATTCAAAATCAAGATGCCTTGCTATAATTTTGAGAAGAAACTCAATTGCATTATCCATTCCATGAATGGCTACCATTCTATCAAGGGTACTATTTGAAGTAGCATGCGAATGGGAGTGATCTAAGAAAAGTTTAGCACGAGATAGAAGTTCTAAATTGATTTTATCAGGCTTAACTGGAAGTTTTTTATTAGTTGACATAATTGATCAATTTAGATCGTCTTGTTGCAGGCTAACATGTATTTATTATAACAACTATCTTATATAAATCCTAATCCATATTAAGCCCATCTATTGATTTACAAATACTTACAGCAGATAATCCAATACCTAATCCCATTAAACCGCCGAATAATAACTTCACATAAATTTTTTATAGGGATTATTTCGTAAGGCTTCAACCCCTTGCGCATATCGCAGTGTCTATTTAGTGATTTTGTTTACACCGCTGTCCACTCAATCTCATTTTCCGTTTCTTCCTTAAAATTTTGAAGCTTTTCAATGGACCCCTCAATCCATATTCTCATCGCATCAAGTTGATGCTCCTTTTCCAGAAAGTCAGATAGCGGTTTTGCAAATTTCAGACCAGCGCCAATATCTGACCGATCAAAGACTGCTTTTTCACCATTGGTTAACTCTATAAATTTATTTGCTGCTTTGTCAAACGTATCAAAGCAAGCAACCTTATCGCTCACCCAAAGATTGACACTCAGTACCGGGTTCTCGGTCAGCTCACTACCTTTGAAATTGAAAGCAATCAGCACTTCACTCCAGGCTTTGTCATTAATTACGTTCTCACGCCAAATTGCTAACCTTTGTTTAGAGGCTATCTTCTCTGTAAACAGCGACTTTGATTTCGAATGATTGCCAAAACAGCTCGATAATTTCTTCTCCACTGATTCAAAAACCTGCTGCACTTTTGAAATCACATCCCCGAACTGCTTCAGGGCGATCATATCTTCGTTGGTAAACCTTTCGTTTCCAGCCATTTGTTTCTCCTTTAAGAATTCTAAAAAAGCTTGTATCAGTTGGTTGCCATCCTCATACTGCCTTAAAAATACAGCCACATCTGCCCACCGAAACTGCTCAAAACCTTCTACTTCATCTTTTTCATCGATGTATTTAGTGCAATAGCGCAAACAATTTATACTTTGCGCATCCTGCATATCCAGGATCTCTTTATACCCTTTCAACTGCCCTTCGCCTTCTCCTGAATCAACCTTTATTTCAAGAAAACAAAGAACCTCATCAGAGGTAAACACCATGTCAGGGTACCGGCTGTTGCCCCAATTATCGGGGTAGTGTTTCCGAGTAACAACCCTGAAATTCCCTGTTTGTTTATTATCGTCTGTCGGCTTGGTGCCGGAATCCTGCCAGCCTTCTAGACTCTTGATGTTCAGTACTTGCCAGACAAACTCGTTCAGCAGACTCTGATCACTTTGCAATATCCCTGCCAGGCATTCCGTGCAGAAGTCTTCTGTAGGTCTGTTTGTGGAACCATTTCCGTAGAGCTTAAGTAGTCTGGCAAACAAGGAGTTCATGCAGCTTAATTATAAAATGATGGTGCAAGATTATAATTATATATCTAATTCATATACCTAAATATCATATCTCATAATCCCCCAGAAAAAATATTGGTTTCAAAGGCATGTGAGCCTTATCCTCATCGGTAAATTTTCCGTAATAATCCTGCCATAAGCTTACGAACCTCTCAAAATCGATCAGTTCGACGTGTTTATGAGAATTACGCGAGAACTCCTGACACGTTCCAGCAAACCGGCCTGATGTTACAAACAAGCCTACATCGGCATCTTTTGTCATAACCCCAACCAGTTTTCTTACCTCATCAACAGAAACCGCGCTATCGGGCTGATGCTTCACCTGTACCTTAATTCGTGTACCTTTAGCGCCTAATGGATCCTCGTAGGCAACAATATCCACACCACCGTCTTTTCCCCGGGAAGCTATATGAGGAGTATAGTAGCCCATTGCCCGGAGTAACGCGGCTGTCATTTCCTGAAATTCATAAGGGTTTTTCTTAATGATGAAATCTCGTAGTCCCTCAGTAGATTCTTCATCCAACTCCTGAAGCCTTGCCTCATGTAGTTTTTCTTTATCACCTAAATCTTCAACCTCTTCATTTTCACCTTCTTCCTGGCCGTCTTGCTCCTTCTTCCATTCCTGATAAGCTTTTTTAGCATTGTCAAGAAGTAAATCGGCACCTTGGCTCATGGCTTTTTCACCATCATCAGTTAATATCCAGGTTCCCTTATTTTTCCGTAGATAGCCTGCCTTTATAGCATCAATCGTATAGAAATGCAGTATGGACTGCCAGCGAATGTTATTCGTCTTTTCATAACGTTCAAGTTCCCACTCTGTGAACTCCAGCCTGTTTCCCAAAGCTGCTATCACTTCTTTGGCCCGCAGTTCTCCGCCATTCTCTTTAAGAACTTTAAAGGTCTCGTAAAGGGTTTTTGCCGCCGTTTTGCGTGATGGTGAAGCTTTTTTCATGATTTTTTTTATTACTGTTTCAGTAGCTATCAACTATTAGTACCCTCCACAATCCCAATCTCCTTCTCACTCAACCCATACAACTCATAAACCAATTGGTCGATTTCTGCATTTTCATAACCTAATATCAGTCTCATAATCACAGGTTGAAGCGGTTGATATGGAATGAATAATGGCATAACAAACTGTGATACTCCTATCCATACTTTGCTTAATGGCTCAACTTGTCCTTGCTATTTACAACCCTTTTAAATTCCAAACTCCTTGCACCAAAATTAATCAGTAAACCAATTTCTAAGTTATACGCTTCCAAATAATTAATAGCCTGAGCAAGATGGACATCTTCCAACTTGGTTAACGCTTTAATCTCGACCGCTATGACGCTGTCTACAAAGAAGTCTACCCGTCGCGTACCTACCTGTTTGTCTTTATAAAATACATTCATCACAAACTCTCTAGCGAAAAGGATATCCTGCAGTTCCATTTCATACTGCAAAGCTCGTTGGTAAACCACCTCCTGAAAACCATTTCCCAAAGCTTTATGAACTTCCATGGCACAGCCAATAACTTTACCGGTCAATTCCGAGTGCTTATATTCTTCGTTTATCATGTGCGGCCTTCCGTTTTTATGAATCGAGTGTTACATCAACCCCATCTACTGTTTGAACTATGATTAATCTGATTTGTATGATTACCCTGATTCCAGAAGGAAATAATCATAGTCCATCATATTAATCAGGTTAATCACAGTTCAATACCCTGATTTTTATGATTACCGTGATTTGAGGAGAAAATAATCACAGTCCATCACATAAATCAGATAAATCACAGTTCAAGACAATGAAAAAATAAATCACTCACTCCCCTCCACGACCCCAATCTCCTCCTCACTCAACCCATACAACTCATAAACCAATTGATCGATATCTTTTTCCATTTCATTGACTTTTTTTTCATTACCTAATTCTACGGCTTGAAGCACCAGGCTCACTTTTTTTTCTATTTGATTTACAATATTAACGTTAGATTTATTTAACGAATAGGGAGGGATCGGTAGGTTCTTTAAATCTGATATTAGAACTTTTGGAAAAGCATCTTTGAATGCATTTGGTGAAGAGAATTTATGATAAAATGAAATAACCTTCGAACAAAGAATTCCAAGTAAATATTCATAACTAATCCTATTGGTTATCCTTACTCCATCAACTGAATTAGAAAAAATATAATCCCCTTCGACAATATTTGCAGTAATTCTTCCATTGTCAGTTACTTCCCTGACAAGGATTCTTTTCCCTTCGAACCAATGTGGAGACCTTGGCTCAGCAAGCCACTCCCCATATTTAACATAGGTTCCTTCCCAATTTAAGCTATATCTCTTAATGTTTTTACCACCAACCAATGGTTTATAAGTCGCTGATACTTTCTCATTACTGTGAAATATCCGATGCTTGGATTCACTTCCGGTTTGTTTTGGTTTCCCTTTTCCTTTTTGATATATCTTAACCCCCCAGACGAATTCAGCAAAATTAAATAATGGATCAGATGATTCTCGCATTTTCTGAATAATCCCATATTTAATGGGGTCTGAGTAAATGGGATAGACAAATTCAGATTCTTCATTCACAACAGTTTGATCGAACTTGTATTCTACTTGATTAATGGTATCCCATCTTTTTACTTTTATATTATCATCGTCCTTCAATGGAAACGATATTATTACGGTTTCTACATTTGCTTCTTCAAATACTTTCTGTTGTGCAATTACAATTTCTGAAACACACAGGTCTTTCCTTAGAAATCTTCTAAACTCTCTATTGAACTTCGAAGAAACCCATGCAGATGGGATGATTAAACTTCCATTGCCATTTGTATGAGTTATGTTATTTGCTCTTTCTACAAATAAGGGATAAGTATCTAATTGATATTCTGCTACTGAGTAATTGCTTTTTATATAACTATATTCACCCTTGCTTAAGGACGCCCCATACGGCGGATTCCCAATCACCACATCAAACCCCAAAAACTCACCCTCATCACTTAACACCTCCGGGAACTCAAACCGCCATTCGAAGGCATTCTCATAGATGCGGTTGCTTTTGATTTCCTCCACCTCGGTGGTGAGCTTGTTAATCTCCTTTTCCAGCTTCTCCTGCTTCTTCTCACGGGCCTTCATCTCCTTCTTGCTCAGCTCGAACATCTGCTGCTGGTTCATTAGCCCGTACAGCTCGCCGCTGAGCCTGCTGAGCCGTTTCACCTTCGGGTCGTTGGACGAGATCTCCGTGCGGAAGTCGCTTTTGATGTCGGCGATCAGCGCTTCCATTTCCCGTTTCTGCTCCTTGTCATGGGCCTCCCGGTAAGTCTGCACGGCCCGGCGGTAGCTGCCGATATCCCACTTGCTTTTCTTCAGGGCCTGGCCCAGGTCGGCGTCCAGGGGGAAGCGGCTGATCAGGGAGTTGCCGCTTTTGATGTTGATATCAATATTGGGGAGGGTCTCGAGTTCCCCGGGACCTGACAGGTTTTTAAAACCTGTCAGGTCTTCTTCCTGCTTATAATAGGCGTTCTTGAGCAACTCGATCCACAGGCGCAGCCGGCAGATCTTCACAGAGTTGGGGTTGATGTCCACCCCGAACAAGCAGTTCTCAATGATGGCCTGCTTCTCGTGGAACAGGGCCTCCTGCACCCTCCGGCTCTCGGGGCTGTGCGGATGGTATTCAAACAGGGCGCCTTCGTCGTCGGTGATCACCAGCTCATCGTTGACCACCTCTACATGCTCGCGCAGCCTGCGCTGCCCCTGCCGGTCCATCAGGATGCCCAGCTCGCTTTTAATGGCGATGATCTCATTGAGAGCGGACACCAGGAAATGTCCCGACCCCACGGCGGGATCGCAGATCTTCAGGCTGTTGATGGCCTCGTTGGCCTGCTGAGGGGTGATGTCCCTGCCGATGGCGTTATAGATGTCGTCCAGATTTGTCAACTTTTTAAAAGTTGACAAATCTCTGAACTTCTCAACCACTGCCCGCCGTATCGTCTCCCGGCACATATACATGGTGATGAAACCGGGGGTGAAGAACGACCCGTCACGGTAGCCGTTGATCTTCTCGAAGATCAGCCCGAGCACCGAGGCGTTGATCAGCGTCTTGTTCTCTTCCTGCACCTCCTCGGAGCCCTCGCTGCTGAAATCGTAGGCGTTCAGGAAGGCGAACAGGTAGTCCAGGGTCACCATCTCCCCTTTGCGTCGCTTGCCGTTGTCATCCTTCAAAACGGTGCCGGACAACAGGGGCAGGGTGAGGTCATCCTGCAGATTGCTTACGAAGATGGTGCGGCTTTCGGTGTCGTTGGGCTCAAACAGGGAGCTGTTCAGGTAGGGCACCCCGCCGAAGTCTTCTTTCAGGGCAGGGTTGCGGTCCTTCGGCCTGCGCGCCAGCACCTGGAAAAACAGGGCGTTCAGGTCGTCGTAGTTCTTCACCTTCCCGGAGTTCAGGAAAGTGTAGGACTCGTCACCCTGATGATAGGTGAGCAGGCGGCCTTCCAGCAGCTTGAGAAACAGCACCCGGTTCATCCAGGTGATGACCAGCTCCAGGGCGGCGTTGAATAGGCGTTCCTGATGGGTGTCTCCATAGCTGGAGGGTTTGTCGAACCGGGATATCTGGTCGAGGGTGTCGAGCTGCATGATGGTGGACTCAATCAAAGAGCCGGGATCGCGCTCACCTTCCGGCTTGCGGCCGATTAGCTTCTTGCCGCCGTGTTTGGTCTCCGCCAGCCCTATGATGTGGAGGAGCTCGGCGTAAAAAGCCCGGTCCAGCGTGTTGCTGTCGTTGGCGAAGGGCAGCTTGAGCAGGTGCTCCGGCGAGAACAGCTTAAACAGGGCGATGAGCTTGTTATCATCCTTGCGGTCGTCGTTGCGCAGGGGCTTCTCGTAGTCCCTGATATCAAAATGGGTAAAGGGGATGTCTGCCGCCACCGCTTCGATGGCCGGGGCGGCGATCTGAGAGTAAAAGAAGTCGGTGGTAGTGCCCGATAGCCTTTTGGCCATAAAATCCTCAAACTGCTTCACCAGGGCCTTGTTCTGTGCGAACAGCTTTTCAAACACCTGAGCATCAAATACAAACCACTCGTAAATATTCGTGACGATCAGATACTTGACCTCCAGATTCTTCCCGCCGACACGCTCGCTCAGATAATACAGCAAAAGCTCCTGAAAAGCCTTGGAGTTCACTTTATCCTTGCGTACCATCTCGCTTCTGTTAGTAGGTGATTTCGCTTCTATGATCACCCCCACAGGCGTGGCCCCCGTCTTGCCGGTATGGATCACCAGATCGGTGCGCCCTTTGGTGTTGATCGAGTACTCCGGCGCGTAATAGGTTTCCCGCAAAAACCGCGATACCAGGTTTTTATGAAACTCCTCGGTCTCGCGCTCATTGATTTGGTCCAACAGCCGAATCAGGTTACCCTTAAAATGCTCGATCTCCGCACGCCCCGGCCTGGACTTCAAAAACGCTTTATTCAACGCCTTGCGGGGCGTCAGGACCTTAGGCTCCGGCGGCGTAACGTTATGTTCAGCAAGTTCTTCAAACATACGGGGTTGGTTAGTAGTTGGTTGCAGCCTGTCCTGAGCGCAGCAAAGCGGAGACGAAGGGCTACGCTGGTTGTAGGTTGTTGGTGGTGGTTACCTATAGCAATATGAGGGTTCACATTAAACAACATTAACGAAAGGAGCAAGGACTTGTTCGTTTGAGGTTGTACGCTGCGCTAGTTGTTGGTGGTTGGTGGTATATCAATTCACCAATTTACCAATCCACAACAAGCGAAGCGTACAACCAACAAAAGCACAGCGTCTCATTTCCATTATACCCCAAAAACCTTTAGCTTTCAAAAGCTATACTATAAACACTCAACTTTGCTAAAAGCTAATAGCCCCAAATTTATATGAAATCCCTGGACAAACACCGAGTACGGATCGACGAGATCGACACACAAATCCTTGAACTGCTTCGTGAAAGAAATGATGTCGTAAAAGGAGTCATTAATACTAAAATACAAAAGAAATTACCCATTTTTGTCGCCGACAGGGAATCTGAGAAAGTAAAATCTTTTCGGCAGAAGGCCCTGGCTTATGATCTTGACCCTGATTGGGCGGAAGATTTCTTAAGAATGATCATGAGCGCCTCAAGGGCCAGCCAGTCAGATGCAGAATTCCCCCGGGCCACTACCGGACCCAAGACATTTCTTATAGTCGGTGGCCGGGGCGGAATGGGCAAACTTTACGCCCGTATTGCACAGTCCAGCGGACACCACGTGCGAATCCTTGACAAAGATGACTGGCACAAAATTGATACCCTGGCCGATAAAGTTGATGTTGCCGTGATCTCTGTCCCAATCAATGTCACTAAAGAAACGATCGAAAGAATTACCCCTCATTTGGATGATGAAACGATATTAGCTGATTTCACCAGTAATAAGGCCCAAATCCTCGATTGCATGATGGAGTACCACCAGGGGCCGGTTGTCGGCCTGCACCCCATGCACGGCCCGGATGTGAATAATCTATCCAAACAGTTGATGATGGTCTGTCACGGCCGCGATGCTGATCAATACAGCTGGCTGATCAAACAATTCGACTTATGGGGATTGCGCGTTAAAGAAGTGGACCCTGAGGGCCATGACCATGCCATGAACCTGATCCAGGGCTTGCGGCATTTCGTAGCTTTGCTACACGGTTCATTTATGAAGCAATTTGATCTAAAGCCCGAAGATATCACCGATTTCTCAAGCCCTATTTACCGTGCTGAGCTTATGATGACCGGCCGGATATTCGCCCAGGATGCCGAGCTTTATGCAGATATTGTATTTGCCAATTTTGAACGCAGGACCCTTCTCGTTGAATTTTTTGAGCACCATAAGCGCCTCGTAGAATTGGTTAAAAAAGAAGACCGTCAGGGATTTATTAATGAGTTTAAAGCCATCAGCGAGTTTTTCGGGGACTTTGCCGATCAGGCGCTTGAGGAAAGCAGCTACCTGATTAACAGACTTGCCGATCGGTTCGCATAAACCAGGAGTAGGGGGAATATTTGGCTCTCCCCCCGGCAGGAAAAGAAATAAACTTTGCAGGCCTTAAGGGTGTTATAATGGACAAAGTGTACATCACCAAAGATTATTTATGTTTAACCAGTCCGGCATAGCACTCTTTACATACAGAAACATCCGGATCAGCCTGGACTACAGCTGGTTCATCATTTTTTTTCTGGTGGTGGCCGTATTAGGCACTGCCTTTTTCCCTGAACAATACCCTGATGTTCCAATCCTTAATATTTGGATTTACAGCGTATTAGCGGCAGTTCTATTCTTTTCTTCTATCCTGCTGCACGAGCTCGGTCATGCGGTAGTTGCCCAAAAACGGAATATTGGGATATCGGAAATCGTTCTGTTCGTCTTTGGTGGAATTGCCAAAATGAAAAAAGAACCCGAAAAACCAAGTGACGAATTTGCAGTTGCTATAGCGGGCCCGCTTGTAAGTGCTTCTATAGCCGCCTCCTTCCTTCTTTTAGCCGGCCTATTGGAACCTACAATTGACGAAGGTTTACACGGGGTCTTCTGGTACGTTGGTTACATCAATCTGATCCTGGTGATATTCAATATGATCCCCGGCTTCCCATTGGACGGAGGCCGGGTGGCACGGGCGGCTATATGGCATTACACGGGCAGCCTTAGAAAATCAACGCGTGTAGTCAGCAATATTGGCCAGGGTTTCGCCTTCATACTCATGTTCTTTGGTATTTTGGGATTGTTTGGCGGCTCGATGGTTGTTGGCCTGTTCTGGATCTTTATTGGTTTCTTCCTCCTTCAATCAGCAAAGATGGGCTATCAAATGGTTGCTTTCCGGGAGGGGCTCTCTAATGTCCCTGTTTCAGAACTCATGACACCCAATCCCGTCACAGTAAAACCCGATGCGACTTTAAGTGAACTTGTTGACAATTATTTCTTTAAAAACATACATTCTTCTTTCCCTGTGGTTGATGATGACAAACTGGTGGGCCTTATTGAGATCAATCAGGTAAAAAGAATTAACAAGGATAAATGGGACTATACACAGGTCCGGGAGGTAATGGCCCCTTTGGAAAATATAAAAACCATAAAGGCCGATACCGACGCGTTCTCCTTGCTTACCGAAATGATAGACCATCAAACCGGACGGATTTTAGTCACTGAGAATAATCGCGTAACAGGCATTGTTTCCAGAAAGGATATTATTCAATTTGCTCAATTCAAGGAAGAATTACAACATTGATCACTGTCCGTAAAACAGAAAGCCACAAAGGTTAAAGTTCTTGTGTAAACGTAATCAAAAAGCCCTATTTTAGATGAATCTTCATCCAAACATTATTATTTAATAAAAAAAACCAGGATATTCCGCATGGCCAGAGTAGAAGTTGTGATGCCCAAAATGGGCGAATCCATAATGGAAGGCACAATCATTGAATGGGTAAAAAAAGTAGGCGACAAAGTCGAAATGGACGAAACTCTTCTTGAAATTGCCACCGATAAAGTCGATTCCGAAGTCCCGGCATCAGAAGCGGGAACTTTAGTGGAGATTCTAGCCGAACCCGGTGATACTATTGAAGTTGGTAATCCTATTGCCATTATCGAAACAGATGCCGGGAAAGCAGAAAGTGCCGATGCCGGAGAAGCCAAAGCAACGGCCGCCACCGGTGATGAAGTCACAGGACCAGCCAGTCGTGACAAGTCCCTTCAGGATAAAGAAGACGCCGTGAAGCAAAAGCCGGAAACACCTGAAGCCGAACCCGCTGAAGCAACAGAAGGGGCCAAAGAGGAAGAAGGATATACCGGACCTCAACGTAAAGGCTCAGATGGCAAGTTCTACTCACCTTTGGTCCGGTCCATTGCTAAAGAAGAAGGTATATCCCAAAATGAACTAGAGTCTATCAGTGGCTCAGGAGCTCAAGGCAGAGTATCCAAGAAAGATGTACTGGATTTCCTTGAACAGAAAAAAACCGGCAAAGCACCTGGAACGAAACAAGAAGAACCATCGCTTCGCAAACCGGGTGCAAATGAGTCTGACAAATCTAAAATCCACGCCGGTGAAATTGATGTTCACTGGCCCCAGGAAAATGTCCAGGTGGTAAAAATGGACCGCATGCGCAAGGTGATTGCCGAGCATATGGTCCGTTCCAAGCAAACATCCGCTCATGTAACTACATTTGCCGAGGCTGATGTGACCGAATTGGTTAAATACAGAGAAATGAAAAAAAATCTCTTCTTCGAAGAAAACGGCTACAAACTTACCTTCACACCGTTTTTTATTGAGGCTACCATCCAGGCGATACGCGAATATCCCTTAATGAACAGTTCCGTTGACGGCGAAAACATTCTTCTGAAAAGAGATATTAATTACGGAATTGCCGTAGCTCTCGGCCAGGCCGGTACAGGCGGACTGGTTGTTCCGGTAATTAAGAACGCCGGCGAAATGAACCTGCGCGGAATTGCCCGGGAAACCCATGATCTTGCAGACAAAGCCAGGAACAAGAAGCTATCTCCGGATGATTTGAGCGGAGGCACTTTTACCTTTACCAATTACGGCAGCGTGGGCAACCTGATGGGAACACCTATTATCAACCAGCCACAGGTAGCAATCTTTGGAACAGGTGTTATCCAGAAACGACCGGTTGTTATGGAAGTAGACGGTAACGACGTGATCGCGATACGCCATATGGTATACCTGAGCATGAGTTACGATCACCGGATCATTGACGGGGCCCTGGGTGGCGCATTCGTTCAACGGGTGAAGCAACTACTTGAAAACTTCGATACAGATCGTTCGTTATAAAACGATAATCAGGTTTTTTGGGCCATTAGCCTCAAAATCTTTTCATGATAAGAAGCCGCCTAAATGCAACGCGCAATATCCCCGATACCCGTAAGGCTATCGGGATATTACGTGATTCCGGTTCAAAAATCGGTTTAGTGCCTACCATGGGTGCTTTGCATCAAGGCCATGTATCGCTTATCCGCAAAGCCAAAGAGCTTGCCGATGAGGTTGTAGTTTCCATTTTTGTAAATCCCACACAGTTTGGGCCCCACGAGGATTTCTCAGCATATCCGCGACCTCTGCAAAAAGATCTTGATTTGTGTGATGAACATGGTGTTTCAGTAGTTTTCCATCCCGCTGTTGATGATATGTATGATGATAATGAACACATACGAATTCAAGCCGGTGAAATGTCACGTCATCTGTGCGGAAAATCACGTCCGGGCCATTTTGACGGTGTTCTTCAAGTGGTTAACAAACTGTTCAACATTGTCCGGCCAGATATTGCTGTTTTTGGTCAAAAAGATATCCAGCAGCTATATATAATACGCCAAATGGTGAACGAATTCCGGATGGACCTGGATGTCGTTATGGCCCCAACCCAGCGGGAACCCGATGGATTGGCCATAAGCAGCAGGAACGTATACCTGGACCCGTCCGAACGAGAGGCCGCTCCGCTTCTCTACCAGTCCTTGTGTGATCTGGCTGACCTTATCAAAACCGGTGAAGACAATATGGACCGTTTCATTCAAACTCGTTCAGCAGAATTGAAAGAAAAAGGGCTGATCATTGATTATCTTAGCTGTGTCGAACCTCCATCATTACATCCTGTCTCAAAAATAGAAGCAAAAAGTAATTATATACTGGCCGGAGCCGTTTGGACTGGACGTACTCGTTTAATAGATAATTTGATTATTCACACATAATCAAAGCACCAAACTACCTCATGACTCTAGAAATATTTAAATCGAAGCTGCATCCTTTAAAGGTAACCGAAGCAGATCTCTATTACGAAGGAAGTATTAGCATCGATGAGGAATTGCTTGAAGCAGCCAATCTACTACCCCACGAAAAAGTCCAGGTTGTAAACATCAACAATGGCGAACGATTGGAAACCTACACCATAGCAGCACCGCGTGGCAGCAGGGTAGTCTGCATGAATGGTCCGGCAGCCAGGGTCACGGCTGTAGGTGATCGTATCATCGTGATCTCTTACGCCCAAATGACTCCCGATGAAGCCAAAATACACAAACCCCGCATTGTGATCCTGAATGACAAAAACGATCCGGTAAGTGTGCTGGATGAATCGGAGTACGGCAGGAAAACAGAAGTGTGAGCCGGAGATTCATATCGGTACCTTTAAAGTATTTATAAGTACTCCAATATACAGAACCCTGTGTTATTTTATCACTAAATAATAGTTGCCCCAAATTTTGAGCATGATACGCCGTCCGCTCATTAACCCATCTCAAACCGTTTATTATTCTTCGATTCCAGAGGGATTGTCTTTATCAGGGGTTCCGCATTGGCGGCGGTGATAAAAGTCTGACCTTCATGCTCAACAAGCATTTTTAAAAACACTTCCGTTTTTTGAGGATCAAGGTCCCCAAAAACATCATCCAGCAGGAATAAAGGAAGGTCATCCAGCTTTTCGGTGAAGTATTTAAGCTGGGCGAGCTTTAGTGCCAGCGCGAACATGCGATGTTGGCCCTGAGAGCCAAACTTACGGATTTCGAGGTCGTCTAAATAGAAAATCAGATCATCGCGGTGAGGGCCGACCAGGGTTTGTTCGCGTTCACGTTCCTTTTCGAACAATTCATCGAGCTTATCCTGAAATTGGCCCGTAATGTCATCCGGGTTCGATGAGGGCTCACAAAATGTCTTGTACACAAAGTGCGGGTGATGTTTAATACCGGCGATAAGCTGATATCCTTCTTCCAGATGGTGGCTGTATTCTTTCGTTACATCGTGCCGTTTAGCAACAATCCGGGAACCGACATCGACAAGCTGGGCATTCCAGGGTTCCAGGTAAGCGTTCAGGTTGGCGGCGCTCAGGCCATAGCTGCTCAGCAATCGATTCCGTTGGCGTACAATTTTGCGATAATCCATCAGATCACGCAGATAGGATGCAGATAATTGCGAGATGAATGAATCCAGAAACGACCTTCGTTCTACAGGGCCTTCTGCTGTAAGCTTTTTATCATCAGGTGATAAAACAACGACCGGGATCATGCCAATCAGGTCGGAAAGGCGGCCCAGAGGACTATCGTTTACGGTAATTCTTTTACCTTCGCTGCGCTCGTAACGGCATCCTACTTCAAAGGACCTGCGGATGCTGCCCTCAAAATGTCCTTTTATGGAAAACCCGCTCTCCCCCTGTTTGACCACATATAAATTAGAGCCGGATACAAAACTCCTACTCATGCACAGATAATGAATGGAATCAATGAGGTTAGTTTTCCCAATACCGTTTGGACCGGTTATCAGGTTAATATGCGGTGCGAAATCATAAATAGCTTCGGAGTGATTTCGAAATGCCCGTGCTTCTATATGTGTAATATTCATTTAAAGAGGGTCGTAACCCCCGGCGAAAAGGCCTCAAAAGTTATATCTTCGTGATTATATACTTCAAACAAACCTATGCCTTGTTATCTTCAGGATCATTGAAACGGCCGTTGCTTTCAGCTACAGCTTCAGTATCATCTGAACGGTCGTCTTCCGATCTTGTCTGGGCCTCATTATTATCTTCATTTTCTGTTTTCGGTTTTGCTTCATTTACAACTATCGTCCGATCGAGAAACTCAGTATTGTTCAATGCTTCAATGGCAGCACCTGCGGCTTCTTTGTCAGCCATCTCAACAAAACCAAATCCTTTAGATCTCCTTGTCTTTCGGTCGCGGACTATAAACGCTTTCGTTACTTCACCAAAGTTTTCGAATAATTCCTGAAGTTCGCTGCGCTTAGTTTTCCAGGCTAAATTGCCAATGTAAATATCCATAATAATAGTCTTTTATTCATTAAGAATAAGCGCCTATAAGAAATTAAGACGCTTAATAATAATAGCTGATTGTTAAACTGTTCATTACATAAATATAATAAGTTACATCAAAAATCAAGTGAATAGATGGTAATCAAATGTAAGTCTAATTATAGCTTTTAATAATGTAACGTATAATGCAAAAAAAGGTTATAACACATTTATTTATTATTCCTGAATATTATCGGCTTTTTAGTGAAACTTCCACCTTATTTACCATTTTTGCTTTTCTCTGCTTAATATCTATGGTCTCTCTGAGATAAAAGCCAAAAAAAAGGGTACACCTGCTAAAGATGTACCCTTTTTTAAAAGTTTCTCACCGTTTAAGCTACCGATTTGGCATGTTTCGGTAAGGGTGAATGGGCTTTGATTCCGCACGTCGGTTTTCCTCGCAGCCTCTGCCATTAGAATCTTCCTGAGCGCATGGAGTCGGAGCTTTCCCCAGACCTCTACTGTCAATGCGATCTTCGGAAATACCGTTATCTTTGTAGAATTCAACAACAGCATTTGCCCGACGCTGGCTCAAACGAAGGTTATACTGGTCACCTCCAATATGATCAGTGAACGCTTCAACCGTTACACGATAATCGGATGGTGCATCCAGCATCAGTTCAACATTCTCAGTAAGCAACCTTGCCGAACGATCGTCGATGTTCGATCTGTCAAAGTCAAAATTGATAGTGGATAAATTGGTAATTACCATAGGGTCGTCAGGATCCAACGGATCGGTTCCCATTGCTATTTCATCGCCGTCAGTAAAACCATCACCATCGGTATCCGGGTTATTTGGATTGGTCTCGTGATCGAAGATTTCTTCATAGTCATTCAGGCTATCGTCGTCAGAGTCGGGATTAAGGGGATCGGTATTGTATTCGAGCACTTCGTCACCGTCACTGACGCCATCACCTTCGGTATCTGAATTCAGTGGATCGGTATTATAAACCAATACTTCATCACCATCACTGAGTCCGTCGTCGTCGGTATCTGCAACAAGAGGGTCCGTTTGATATTCGTTAAGTTCATCACCGTCGGACAAACCATCGCCGTCTGTATCGGAGTTCTCAGGGTCTGTTCCGAGATTGATTTCTTCTTGGTCAGGAATACCGTCACCATCAGTATCCATAGTTTCATCAATAACCTCCTCAGTACTGGAGCAGCCTGTATATAAGAAAGCCATGCAAGTAAAGAGGGTAAGGAAGATTAATATCTGTTTGTGTGATTTCATAAAATCTCCAGCAAAATTTGGGGGTTTAGGGTATAAAGTTAAAAGTTAGCAACTAATTAACCCATTAAAAATGACAAAGTAAATATATTACACCAAACTTCCTTATAAATTCTTAATATTACAAATTTGCTTTTTTAGACGTTCAATGAACGTGACTTGCGCTTAATACTAACCTTCTGCTGACAAGGGATCATTTCCACAGGCATTTTAAGTTTTAAAGGGTTAGGCATCACCATTAGACCTGAATTCAATTTTAAACCAAACTTAGTTGGTCCGTAACAACAGGATTAATCATCTCTTAATAAACTTCGTATTAGAAACGTATCAACGCCATATCAACACCATATATATACGGTGTTGATATGGCGTTGATACGGTGTTGATACGGCGTTGTTCTGGACGTAGGGTGGAAAAGATTAGGAATACCGAGCTCAGATAGGAAGGAATAAGGCTCATAAAATAATACATTTAGATATTACTCTTAATGATAATTAAAAATATGGTGTGCAAAAAAGTATTATAAACATTACCTTTACACTCTTTCGGGGCTATAGCTCAGCTGGCTAGAGCGCTTGCATGGCATGCAAGAGGTC
>JBBDMV010000056.1:0-5314 GCA_040878115.1 Balneolales bacterium | reverse complement strand
AAACTTGGGTTAGGATTAATCAAATAACCTGTAAACTTTTTTTAGGACGAGACAATCCTTTATAGGCCCATTTACTGTGCCGCCCTTGCAGGGCTTTTGTATTTTTTTATGTCAGCCCCAGGGTTGACACCCTGGGCTAGGTTCTGCCGCCTCGTTGAGGCTGTTTAATGTGCGGGATTCCCCTTCTTCATTGACAAACAGCGACATCGGTCCTTCCATTTGACTGAGATCTTGACAAGTTTTTTGCGTTAGGAAAGCAATGTCTTGTGCACTGCGGCCACTACCGAGAGTTTTTGATCAACCGGTATTTACCTGGTTCTTTAGAAATGATCTGGATGCTGATGTTTCCACTCCGATTATTGTTTTCCCGAATAAACATAGCCTGAAAATAAGCGTGCAGCACCCAAATTGAAAATATGACCACTAATTATCAGTAACATACGTCGATATTTTTAACCCTTGCGGAAAACAGGAAAAGGGGGGCGAATGGAGATGCGCGCCCCTTGAATAGCTTTCACATTACAAAAGTTTTATCCTGCATCCAGAGCTTTTTCAATGTTGAGTAAAAGGTGGCGGCTATGTGCTATGGTTTCCATATCGTTTCTCGGTCGGTTATCAAGCATATCGTGAATTTCCATTAAATTGTACAGGGCCAATGATTTTGAAACAGAATCGTAGCTTGAGTTCTCATTGATTATCGTGACCAGTCGGTCCACATATTCTATTTGAAGATTTTGGCGAAATGTATTCACGTAAGATTTTATGTCGGTTTCGAAAACTCCTTTAGTCAGGTCCTGCATAAACTCAGCGAGGGGGTACTCATTTCCATAAAGCTGAGTATCGGTCATACGCTTCAAAACAACAGGGTGAAGAATGTGGTCTAGGGATTTTTTTTGGATATTTAATGCCCGGTCATGGATCTTTGGATCTTCTGTTAACCCGTAGAAGCCAAAACCTCTGCGCTGCATTTGTAAATAATTGTATAGCTCGGCAGGTTGATCAAAAGCATCCGGAGCGAATACGTACTTGTTTAAGGCCTGAAGGGCCCTTTGTTGGTCCTTTTTGCTTACCGGAGTAAAGGGTTTAGTATCGGTCTCCTGACCTGGTAAGGACCTGTCCACATAAATACCGCCGATATAGCGAGTAATTACCCCCGCCATCCTGCCGTGCTGGCCAGAGAGCACCAGGTATATGTTTCGTAATTCATGATAGGATTCGTCATCTTTTATATAACGGTCCATTATTGAATCCGTCGTTTTTTGCAGTAGTTCTATGCGTTCGGAAGAGTAGGTTATCGGATCGCTGGACATGTCATACGTCATTACCCTTGGATCTATAGCTTTCCCAGGAGATCTCATGTCATCAGCATCATTTCCAAGATGATGGCCCCATTCATTGGATCGCGACAAGATATCGTCCAATCGTTCTTCTTCGTCTTTAGGGTTTTCGGCTGCCGGAGAATACCCGAACTCAATGGCCCAGTTATCATATATACCCGGTTTCACGTCGAAATACTGGCTCTCAATTTCAGGGTCCGGTGAGAGGTTCACCACACCGTAATCCATTACGGAGCCGGTTAGTCCGTCTTCTTTGGTTTCCTCCCGGTCATAGACGCTTTCAGGGGAGTGCAGGTAACTGGCTTTCATGTTGTGGGTAAGGCCTAATGTATGGCCGACTTCATGAAGGGCCAGCATTTTTAAGGCTTCATTGACCATTCGGTCCTCTTCAGCTTGCTCCAGGCCTGCTCCGCGTGCTACACTTAAGCCTGTCATCAGGTTTTGCTGCATACCGAACCCGAAGTTACAGAGGGTGCCGTCTTCATGGTTGTGGTGAGTATTATTTTCAGGCAGTCCCAATGCGGCCGTTCCAAATAATTCGGTATTCAGCAGGTGTCGGCGGAAGAATATGAATTCCAGCATTACGTTGGCTCCGAGTATCTCGCCAGTTCTGGGGTTAACAAAGCTAGGTCCGTATCCGGCAAATGGAGGGCGGGGAGAGGATGTCCATCTCAGGACATTATATCGTATATCGTTAGCATCCCATTCGGCACTATCCGGCTGGACTTTTACCTGAACAGCGTTTTTGAACCCGGCCTGTTCAAAAGCTTCATTCCAGGCCAGCACACCGTCAGCAATAGGCTGGCGAAACTCTTCAGGGGTGGTGTTCTCAATCCACCACACAATGGGCTCTTTAGGTTCGGATCGTTCCGCGCCCGGATTTTTCTTTTGCAGGTTCCACCGATGGATGAGATCGCGGTAGGGGGTTGGGCTGGTGGATGTCATATCATCAACCTGTTGAGTGAAATAGCCCACTCTCGCATCTTCGAACCTCGGTTCATAATCGTTATCAGGCATCTCAAGAAAGGTATGCTGAAATTTTATGCTTATATATCGGGCATCCGTGACGGCACGTCCGCCGCCTGCAACAGGGCTTGGATTTTCGTAGACATATTCAACGAGTACATCCGTATTCTCGGGATAGCTTCTGATGTCTAAATAACGGGTCCTGTCGCTGCTAAGATTGCCTAAGGTAAAAGCTCCGGGTTTAGCTCCCGGTAAGGCGGAGGGCTTGATTTGGCTCAGGCTTTCCTCTAAAAAGATATCATCGGAGCTGATCAGGTAAACGCCCTCGTCTTCTTTATGGGCTACAATCTCCTGCGATACCATCACCGAAGGGCTGATATTGGCTTTAGAGGCTTTGCTTAAAGGGCTTTCTTCATCAAAGTAGAAGGAGGTATTCTGGGTTACAAACTCAATCCGATCGTAGTATTTACGAATGTTTACGACTTTGTTTCCGGCATACCTGCCCCGGAAATGTCCGGCTGATACGATACCGTCTGCCGTCTGGCTGAAGTAGATATATTCCCGGTCAAGTTGCTCTTCTTCAATCTCGAAGTGAGTCTCTCCGGTCAGGGTATCCTGATATACGGTGAACAGGCCTTCATAGGAACGGCTGTTCTTCAAGGCCTCAGTGTAGGCTTTATCGCCCCCTATCCCTGGGGATGATGATGGTGCCTTAACTTTCCCCGCTCCGGTACAGCCGTATAGCATGAGAGAACCTGAAAAAAAGATGAGGGCCAAATGTGGTAGTAGGTTATACCTGATCATTGTTTATAAAAATTAAGAGCCAAGAATGAGGCGATAGTTAATGGTATCCATCACACGCTATTGTCTGGAAGGTATTGTTTAGCAAATGTTACTAATGATGGTTAGAATAATATCTCATCAAAACAGAAGCATATAAAGGCAATTTCTTTTTTGTTATATTAAAGACTTCTTATAAATTAGATGAAATGGTTTAGGAGTGTTTAAGGCTTCGTTTTAAAGGCAATCATTGAAGTATTGTGCAACTATCAACTTAAGCAAAATATTGTGTCTATTGAAAATACCAATACTAAAAACATAAGCCGTATTGATCAGCCATCGAAAAATACCTTTGGCTGGTTTGTTCGAATTCGTCGTGATGGAAATAAGATCAGCAAATTTTTTAGCGACGGTAAGTATGGTGGGCGAGAAAAAGCCATTGAAAAAGCAAGGATATTTCGTGATGAAAACCTGAATAAGTGGGAAAAATTTGCCAAGAATTCTGACCGGTCTATGTATGTGGGAAAAAAAAGCAACATAGGCTATCCTGGTATCAGCTATTGCGTGAAGACGAAATCACGTAACGGAGAACAATACAAGGAGCACGTTTTTCAAGTTTCCTTTTCACCGGATAAAGGTCTTCACAAGAACAAATCCTTTTATATCCCTAAGGCTAAGAATAAGCGTGAATTCAAGAAAAACTATGAACAAAAACTAGAAGAAGCTACCCGCTTTCGGGACCAGGAAATGTTGAAAATTTATGGTGCGCGGTATGTTAACTTCAAGAAAAAAAGAGAAAAAAGCGGGGTTTAACACTATATGGAGTTTATTTACCTGATAACAGGCATCATTATTGGTTTTGGTACCGCCTGGTTATTGAAAACTTATATGGTAAAAAGCCAGGGGGGACTAGTGCCCGATGAGGCTAGTAGCCTAAAGCAGGAGCTAAATCTCGAAAAGACGGAAAACAGCAGGCTCGGAGAACGAAATGACCATTTGAAAGCTGATCTGGAGAAAACGGAAAGCAGGTTAAAAGAACTGCAAACAGAGTTGTCCGGGCTTCAACAAGATCACGCTACACTGAGGGCCAATTATAACAACCTGGAGGAGAAGCTTGACAGCCATAAGGAAGAGGTGAACCGGCTTCAGGAGAAGTTTACTTCGGAATTCAAGAACCTGGCGAACCAGATACTTGACGAAAAAAGCAAGAAATTCACTGACCAAAATAAAACCAATCTGGATACGCTGCTTCAGCCACTTGGTGAGAAGATTAAGATATTTCAGAAGAAAGTTGAAGAAACGCATATAACTGATGTGCGTGAACGCAGCTCTTTACAAGAGCAAATCAAAGGCCTTACCGAATTGAACCAAAAAATGAGCCTGGAAGCTAATAACCTGGTGAAAGCCCTGAAAGGGCAGGCCAAGACCCAGGGCAATTGGGGTGAGATGATTTTGGAGCGCATCCTTGAGAAGTCGGGTTTACAGAAAGACCGGGAATACAGGGTCCAGGAAAGCCTGAAAGATGAAGATGGCCGCCGCCTTCAGCCCGATGTTATTATTAACCTGCCGGACCAGAAGAACCTGGTTGTTGACTCCAAGGTTTCGTTGAAGGCTTATGAAAAGTATTCTTCGGCTGAAGAAGAATCTGTTCAGTTACTGGCTCTTAAAGAGCATATTCAATCAGTAAGGGCCCATGTAAAGCAGTTGAGTGGTAAAAATTATCAGGACCTTTATGATATCAACAGCCCAAATTTCGTGCTGTTATTTGTTCCCATTGAACCGGCCTTTGGCCTGGCGATACAATATGGCCCGGAACTTTACGAGGAGGCCTTTGATAAAAACATCGTGATCGTAAGTCCGACTACTTTACTGGCTACACTTGCTACCATCAAGAGCATTTGGAAACAAGAATATCAAAACAGGAACGCTGCCGAGATTGCCAAACAAAGCGGGAATTTATTAGACAAATTTGTGAACTTTGTAGAAGACCTTGAAAAGGTTGGCGAACGCATGGACCTAACCCGGAGAAGCTACGATGATGCCATGAATAAATTGAAAACCGGTAAAGGCAATCTCATCAGGCGTACAGAGAACATCCGCAAATTAGGGGTAAAAACAAATAAAGCATTGTCAGCCGGGGTACTGACAAATGGAACAGATACTAATGCAGATGATGAATAGTAACATTTCCCTTGTTTTCCGCAATGCAGCACCGAATCATTATAACCCTA
>JBBDMV010000055.1:0-28502 GCA_040878115.1 Balneolales bacterium | reverse complement strand
AAAAAATATCAAATACGTAGATGATGCAGGGTATCATCGAATTCGTAATTCCCAACTGTATTACTACACGATAATTGGTTATTATTGATGGCGAGAATTACCCTCTACCCCAAATAGAATAGATTAAATGGAATATCAATACGAACTGGAATTCTCTGTCAGGGATTATGAACTGGATGTGCAAGGCGTAGTTAATAATGCGGTATACCAGAATTACCTGGAACATACACGTCACGAATTTCTAAAACATATCGGCCTCGATTTCGTGAAACTGCACGAACAGGGCACCGATGCCGTGGTCCACAAAATAGAGCTGGAATACAAACAGCCCCTGGTGGATGGTGACCGTTTTGTGGTGCGGGTACTGGCTGAGCAGGTCGGAAGCCTGCGATTCGTGTTCTGGCAGGACATCTACAAACAACCCTCCAATACCCTTGCCCTTAAAGGTAAGGTAACGGCTGTTTTTATGAAAAACGGCCGCCCCATCCGTCCACCGGAAGAAGTAGTTCATGCCCTCAATGCCAATACTTGATATTTCTGTCAACCTCATTTAGGCACGGACAGCTAAACGCAACCCGTAACGCTCGCATTGTGGTTTTTTTTCTTAGGATGGATTATGTAAAACTACCATCCGGGAATAAATTGCAATCCAAAATGACCGCCGCGTTCCGGCCGCTGGAACGGATAGGCATAATACAACTCGATTACTAAAGCCCCCAGCAGGTTGAAACGCGAAGATACGCCCGCGCTGAAGACGGGTATACGCTCGTTGGAATCCCTATCAAAGCGAAGCTCGGGGGTATCGTCCGCTGACCATGCCAAACCGGCGTCGCCAAATATGGCAAGGTCTGTCGGAACCCAGGGGAAGTTGATCAGGCCGAGCTCTTCAATTCCCAGAAACGGCAGTCTGACCTCCACACTGGCCGATACAGTGTGGGTGCCGCGCAGCCTATCCACGGATGGGCAATTTTCGAATTGTCCGGGACATTCCTCGGGAGCAAAGGAAGCGAAACTATAGCCTCTCACGTAGGACGGAGAATAGGCGTATCCAAGATACTCCGTGGCGAACGCGTCATCCTGATCAGCCCCGTAATTGCCGAGGTGCATGAGCCGGCCGGCGAATGTAATCGGCCCTGCCAGCAGGTAACGCCGGGCATCAGCCATCACACTTACGTACCGGGAGGTCCCGATTCGTGGTGATACCTGATAACGGGAACGTCCGCCCGCAAGTGGTGAAGTGAAGCCGACATGGGAAAAATCAGTCACATAGGCAAGAGATCCCGTTGCAAAATAAAGATCATCGGGGGCATCAAGTTCAACCCGCTCGCGGTCAAGAACGATACTACCGGTTTGGTCCAACAGATATTGGTCGGACCTTCGTCCAAAACCATACCGTGAAACGCCGAGGGAAAGCTCCCATCGCCTCGTCCTGGAAACAGGATATTCAGACATCAGATTGGCCTGATCAATATGAATGCGCTCAACAACACGGTTGAGCATCGGATTTCCTGTTTCCTGATCGACTTCCAAAAACGAGGTGGTATACAACAGCGGGGTGCGTCCTGCCGCCGCACCATAATTGAAACGATTGGCCCGGTTTATATAACTAAGCTGTCCGCCTATGTCCCTGAATGTTCCTCGTGCTTGTACCGAAACCCCAAGGTTGCGGTCATTCAGGAGGTCGGTGAACAGAAAACCAACGCCGCCGGCAACCTGCGTTCCAAAAGCTGAACCTCCGCCGATACCCACTCCGGCTTGCGGGCCTATCACGCTTGTAAAGCCAAGAGACCGATTGTGGTCACTAATATCATAGGATGGATTAAGCGGCGGCAAACCAGCGGAGGGATTGTCCAGGTAGGTTTCAACGAGGCCATCAAGCCCGTCAACTGGCGGGAGCATGGCGCCGGGGGAAGATGTATTTTCTGCAGATAAATCAATCGGCACTCCTTCTGTTTCGCTTTCATCCAGCGATGCAATGCTGTACCGGCCTTCAGAGAATACGGAAAACATCATAAGCCCGGTATCTCGTGAAACAGCCAGGGTTGGTGATAATTCAGTGACCCCGGTTACTCCCGTCTGAATGTTCGTTACCTGAAAGGTTTCTCTGGTAATAAGGTCATGCCGGTAAACGTCCATGAACCCATCCCGCCCTGCAATGAAAAAAACACTCTCTCCATCTGATGAAAACTGGGGGTTATGATGGGTTACCGGCCCGAAAGGATTGATGTATTCGGTTTCGCCGGTCTCCACATCAATAAGTCCGATGGCTCCCGGCCTGAGGTCGAGAGACTCGAAATCAGTTCCGCCCGGCTGCGCGTCGGTATAGATGGCAATGATGCTGCCATCGGGGCTCCAGGCTGGTTGAAGAACGGTATATACGTCATCGGTTAGTTGCTCTGTTTCACCCGTTTCCAGATCATATACGTACAGATTTCCAAAGCCGTTACTGACTCCCGTTACAGCAATCTTGTTTCCGTCAGGTGACCATGCCGGGTTTTGCAGGGCCGGTACGCTGGGCAGCCGAATATTTTCTTCAATCTCCCCGGTTTCTATATTCCAGATCGATATGTTGTTAATGCCTTTGGCAAAGGATATAAAAGCAACTCGCTGGCCATCGGGGGACCAGGACCCTCCGGATGTTAAAAAACGTATTTGGTCGATATGAGGATTATCGGCAACGGTTCCCAGATTGGCAACTTCTTCGCCGGTTTCAGCATCGGCAACAAACATATCAAACTGGAACAGCAAGCTCTCGGACAAATAAGTAACATAACGGCCGTCCGGACTCAGTGCCGGTGCGATATTCATTTGTCCGTGCCCCAGTTCCTGCGCCAGAACGCGCTCACCGACCTCATCAGGGGGCGTTCTGTTCTCCATGAGAGGCTCATAATAAGTTACAAGATTGGTATGCCATGCCTCAAACACCGCCTCAGTAGAGTCGAGCAGGACCGAGTCCATGGCCATAGGTATGCCCACCATACCCGAAGCCTTAAATAAATCGGTGCCGGCCTGGTCACTGTAGGTGCCCCCTATATGGGCCATGAAAGAATGGCCAAATCTGTAAGGATTATACTCAGCCTGATTTGAGATTTCACTGAAATCAGGCAGGTTATCATTGAGTATCGCGTCGCGCATAAACATGGACGTTTGCACATCTTCCATGCCGAGGGAATAATATTCAGCCATACCTTCCACCAGCCAAAGAGGAAGTTCACCCATTCTAAACCCGGGCTCCCGTAAGCCGATATCGTACTGGAATGAGTGCACCAGTTCGTGGCCCAGTACCTGATGGCTAATGGCATGATCGGAAGTCAGCGGCATCACAACACGCTCTCGCAACGGCTCTGTAAGGCCTCTCACGCCTCCGGGTATGAAACCCGGCACGATGTTAGTCTGCCGGAAATCAGCGTCGTTAGCGTAAAATATGAGTGGCTTTCGCTCTCCTTCTGCAAAGGTGTGGTTAAAAGCATTCGATATTCTGTAATGCCAACGCTCAGTCATCCGCGCCACGTCCGGTATAATCGCTTCCTCTTCATCATAGAAAAGGATATTGAAGTTATTGGTCTGGAGTTCACTAAAATCAAAGTTCTGGTATTGCACTTTATTTCGCCCAAAGTATTGCCCCAGCACAGGAGGCGCGGTAAGGGTAACACCAATCAAGAAAATACCCAATATTAGCGCACAGCGTTTTAATTTCATAGCCTGTTATACCCTCTAGATTATATGGTAACCCACGATTGCGATATAGTTTTCTTGCCTACTCCTAAAGCTAACCTATACTCCTATAAAAACAATCCTTTGTACAATTAATTTGCATTAATTGATCCTTTATAACAGCAGGAGTTGCCTGGGATGATAAAGATGGGAAATCTTTTTTAATTTGGTATTATTAAAATAAGTTCTATCATAAAAAGCCCGTAACCTTCCTTCAGGTAATTATCGGGAACAGCTTAAGCATCAAGAACAATGCGCAGATGAACAAAATAGAAATCCTCATCGGATTAAAACTCGCGGAAAAGCGAAGGGCGGAAGACGATATCATCCGCAAGAGAGACCGGGAATTCGGGTTGCGTGAGGATGTGAGAGAACTATCCGATTTAGAGAAAGTAGCTAAATGGTTCCATGGACCTTGCAACGATGACATCCGGGATGAAGCGAAACGTTACAGCGACGGGCTGACGTTATTTTCATGGGTGGCAGTGACAGCCTTTTTTCTTATTGGAATCGGCGCGGCCGGACTAGCCTTTTACTATGACGGTGAAAGGCCGATAAACATCCTTCCGGTCCTGTTGCTGTTTGTCATTATGCCCTTCGGTCTGCTACTGATTTCTGTAATAATGCAATGGGTCCGCACCTATATAAAAGCCGGGCCCGCCGAAGGTAGTATAATCCGGTTCTGGGAATCTATGCTGGGGATGTTTGCCGGATGGCTGTCGTACAAAAACAGGGAGAAAATGAACAGTGCCCATAATTTTTACGGCCAATTTATAAACAGTCATGGAGGCCTGGTACAGGCTTATGTTCTAACAAACATCCAAAAAGCAGGTATCGCGTATATAACAGGCGCTCTTCTTTGGGTGATGGTCAACATTATCACCACCGATCTCGCCTTTTCATGGAGCTCGACACTTAATATGGGCCCGCAACATATGCACGCTATCACGGAAACAATGTCCGCCCCCTGGAGAAGCTGGCTTCCTGCCGCGGTGGTTGACTACGAGACGATAGAGAATACACGCTACTTCAGGGCCTGGCAGGAGGTGATTCCCGAAGGCGCTACAGCATATGATCTTGGTGGCTGGTGGTCTTTCCTCTTGGTGAGCCTGGTCACCTACAGTTTTCTTCCGCGACTTGCCGCTTTCACATACTATAAAATTCAACTTAATAGAAAAACCGGCTCCGCCATCACAAGATCACAGGAAGGACAATCGCTTTTACAGCGTATGGATACGCCGTACATAAACACAGACAGCAGCATAAATGATAACTCCAGACACTGGGAACCCGTAGCGGAAAGCGATAAGAAACCCTTCAACAATATACCATCAAGCTGCATCCTGATGTGGAATTTCGGGGAGTATGATATTGATATGGACAAGGTGCTCTATAGATTCGGTATTCGTAAAGCAGATGTATACTCACTTGGCGGCGTTAACACTTTGGCCGAAGACGATCAGATCATCGCACGGGTGTCATCGGCCTTTAAAGGTATTGATCACAAGCAGCATCTGATTGTCATGGTCGAGTACTGGGAGTCGGCGGATATTGATTTCGAGAAGATGTTGAAGAAATTAAGGGCCGCGTTGGGACAAAAGCTGGTCCGTATCATTCCAATAGCTATGCATGAGTCGGATATCAGGGAAAGCAACAAAGAAAACTGGCTGAAGAAAGTACAACACGTCGGTGACCCTCTGGTCCGGTTCGACCATGATTCACGAATTTTACTATCCGATTCATAATGGAAAATCCTGTATTTATAGTAACCGGGGCACCAAACAAAGGCAAAAGCACATTGGTCAAGGCCCTGACCAACGATGAGTCTATTGAAATCAATCCCACGGCAGGCACAACCATCAGAAGCAAAGCCTACCCCATGAAGGTAGATAGCAGGGTCATGTATACCATATGGGATACCCCGGGTTTTGAAAACGCAAGAGGCTTGAGTGAGATCCTCAGAGACTGGGGTATCGAGGTAAGTAAAAACCCGCTGGACCTGTTCAGCCGTTTCCACCGCGAGTACCGGCATCAGGAAGAATTCAGGAATGAAATTGAAATATTCAAACCCATTGTCCAATATGGAGGCATCGTTTATGTGGCCGACAGTTCGAAGCCATTTAATGAGTCAAAGTATATCCGGGAGATTGAACTGCTTAAGTGGACGGGCCTGCCCCGCATTGCCATCCTGAACCCCATTGACGGCATCAGGCATCTGGCCGAGTGGCAGCAGAACCTGGACCTCCACTTTAGGATCGTCAAGGTATTCAATCCTCACAAAACCAGTTTCCACGAAAAGCTCAGGCTCCTGGATGCCTTCAGTCACCTGAACCCGGATTGGGAAGACAAGGTATTGCAAGCCATTGACGCTTTAAATAAAAATCATGAGGCGGCCTTAAAAAAAACGGCCGTCACCATAAGAAAAGCTGTGCTGGAAGCTTACAAGGGATCATTCTCCACGTCTGCCGATGACCTTCACACCAAAGGTGAATATACCGGGATCCTTTTTGACAAAGTAAGGGATTACGTTCGTAGCATACTGGAAAACAGTCAGATGGAGATCGTCAGACACTACGGCTTCAAAACACAGCACGTACAGATGGATTTCGACCTTAACGAAAGCGACGTAATGGATGAGGTTGTCATGAGAAAATATATCACGCCATGGCAGAGAAGCTTTATAGCAGGCATAACCGGCGCCGGGGCCGGTGCCGCTGTGGATGTGGCGACCGGGGGATTGACTTTCGGTGTGTTCACCGCCCTCGGAGGTGCAGCCGGGGCCGGTGGTGGTTATTTAAGCAACAGATTTGATCCGATGGAACTGCTTAAAGAGGTCAGCAGAAAAGATAACCGCTATGTAGTTGAAAGGCTGCATCCCGAACTGGGATACCTGATTATAAACAGATTAAGGGAGCTGGCATCAAAGGTCCAGAACAAAACGGCAGCCAACCAGGAGACGATTATTATAAAATATAACTTCGACAAAATGACCACTATCAAGCTGACACGTTTGCTCAGGGAAGTAATCAAACAGGGCCGCAACTTTTATAAAGAAGAAACAAAACAGGAGCTGGAAAATATCATTTTCAATCAACTGCAGGAGGATCAGCGACAGGAGCCTGAGAAACGGTTTAGCCCTTGATGGGCAAGTAAAGAGACTGAAAGCGCGGAGACGAAGGGCACGGGGATTGAGAGCACACCGCTGGGGGTGTATCTAAAACTTATACCATGCTTTTCTCAACTTTACTTTTTTTAGTTTGGGATACGACAAATCCCCTCCCGAGAGTAATATTTATTAATTTAAGAAACTCTTCATTTTCTGTGCGGCTATATGACATTCGGTGATAATATTCTCACCCATCAAATCCTGCCAGGCTTCCCTTAGTACATGAGCATCGGCCCCTAGTTCAGCGGTAATATAAATAGACCTTAAAGGCAAACCATAATCCTTCAAACGAGCAAATCTTCTGACCTGGTCCATATCATCCGTTATTTCATATAGCTTGTAGGCTTGGGCTTCGGTCATCGTTGTTCTTCTTGCTATCTCTTTGATAGTATCTTTACTTCTCCCGCTATTACTCATGCTGATTATATATATGTGCTGGTTTAATATTAAAATATTTGGATAGTACTCAAAATAAACGCACCTAACTATAAGATATTTTTATACTTATTTTACGAAGTAATTAACCTGGCCAATAACTATAGCAAATGTTAAACCATCACCCTTCATTTCTGGTCCAGGGCATGAAACCTGATAACTTATAATGAAAATGATGGGTGAAAAGCTGTAATTTACCGTGTCCTTACTCGTAATAGCTAATGATCATTTGACCTTCTAAATTATTTACCTTTATTTCGGTACCATGAATAATAATACAAAACATAATCCACTGAGCCCTGAAGAGGAAGAGGTTATCGTCCAAAAAGGAACGGAGATGCCTTTTAGCGGTAAGTATAATTCTTTCAATGAAAAGGGCCTCTATTTATGCAAAAGGTGCAACACCCCTTTGTACCATTCGGAATTCAAGTTTGAATCCCACTGCGGCTGGCCAAGTTTTGACGATGAAATTGGAGGGGCTGTTGAACGTGTGCCTGATGCAGACGGCAGACGGATTGAAATCATCTGCGCAAATTGTAAAGGACATTTAGGCCACGTATTCCAGGGGGAATACCTGACACCCAAAAACACCAGGCATTGCGTGAATTCGGTATCTTTAAAGTTCGATCCGGGAAGCTGAACCCTTATCAGGTACGGTCCATGATCTCACTATATTATCTCGCAGGTTCATTAGCCAGGAATAGCCCTTCATAAACCAGGTTAATGTAACCCTTCCTTTTAAGCTCAGGGTAGAAATCGTCTAGAATTGTTTTAGCGCATTTCACATATTCTCCCTCACTACGGTCCTTTTCGCAGCACTGGTCTATATATTTTCTAGCCTCGGGGTCAGCGAGTAGCTTACTTTCTCTAAATTGATATAGCTCTTCCCGAAGGTCAGTCAGAAAGTTTATAAGCAACTTTTTCTTTTGCTGATTGGTATCATCCTCCATGGTCAGCAACAAGTGATCTATGTAATCTTTCTCGCGTGTTAGTTTCTTTAGGCGCTCGTTATTTCGCAGATCAATTGTTCCCTTTTTAGTAATTTCCTCAGTATCTTCTTGAAGCTTCTCTGATTCAGTTTTAAGTTCATCTTTCGTCATCATAAGCAAACTCCATTTGCAGTGAATATAGTATCTTTATCTACTTACGAGGAATACTATGGAAGCTTGTATTAATTAAACAAAATCAGGAAATGGTATGGGCTGACAGCTTGTGTTAATTTGTATCCAAATAGATAACGCATCTCCTGAAATTGCTAATATTTAATACTACAACCTGGTTTACCCTCACTAATTTCTATGGCTTCTAAAGTAAAATTCCCTCACAATTTTCTTCTGGCTCTCCTTTATTTCTCCGGTAATATGTTGAATTTCCCTTTCCGAGTCTATAGAAGATAATGCCATTACAGTCAGAAATTTGACCGGCTGCTTTTCGCTCATGTCTTCTATTACTTTGCAAAACTGCTCTAGAAATTTTCGATAATTCCTGTGATCATTTTTCATTAATTCTCCCTTTTGTTTTAAATAGTTAAAATAGAATAACAATTTCTGATAGTTGTTCTTAGTTAAAATTTCATAAAATTTATTATGAATTTTATGCAACGAAAAAATATGAATGGCAAAGGGCTGTTTAATACTTCCTCTTGAATATTTGTTCGGATTTAACTCTATGTTATCAAACTTAATAACCTTGCATGACAGGTGTAAGTTCCTTTTAATGAATGAAGGTTTGCACACATTACAAGGCGATGACATTTACCGAACAATTGCCTGGTACGATGACGAACATCAAAGAAATTATCTATCCTATTGCCTGGTTTTTTATCATAAATCACCAGGCACTAAATGATATGACTGTCAGCACCGTCAAATCATTATATCATTTTTATTATATTTGCAAATTATGCTTCAAGCTGCCGAGTCTTTAGTGCCGATCATTCTACTGGTGTGCCTGGGAGCTGCCTTGTTTATGAAGGGCCGCTTTTTGAATACCGAAGTCCGTATGGGCCTGGACCGGTTCACCTATTGGGTGGCACTGCCGAGCCTGTTTATCCACAATCTGTCAGAAACCGATTTCAGGGGACTTGAGGCCGGTAACCTGGTTTTGGCCCTGATGCTTTCTGCTGTGGCCATTAGTCTGTTGGCCACAGCGTTATCTAAGCTGATGAAATTGCCAAAAGAGCATTCAGGGGTATTCATTCAGGCATCCTTTCGTGGAAATCTGGCTTTTGTTGGTCTGCCCTTGATTATTTTTGCACTTAACGGTGGAAATATGTCTAACCAAATGGTCACGGAAGCTGTTATAGGTTTGGCTGCACTCATCCCGCTATATAATATCATTTCGATTTATAGTTTATTATCGGCAAAAAGCAAAATAAACACAGCCATTATAATAAAGATACTTTCCCAAATGGTGAAAAACCCTTTAATCATCTCGACCGTCGGCGGAGCTTTTCTGGGGTGGATGAACTGGGGATTGCCGGTGATCGTGGACCGGCCCTTTGAACTGCTGGGGCAAACTGCTTTGGCCCTTGCTTTGGTTAGCCTTGGTGGTGCTTTGGTCCAGCTTGAACTCCGCGGCAATATACGTTTAGCACTTATAACAAGCTCATTGAAAGTTGCAGTTGTACCATTGGTTACCTTTGGATTATGTAAGGCTTTGAACCTTCCCAACGAACAAGTATTTATAGCCATGATTTTCGCAGCCTGCCCTACTGCCGCCGCATCTTATATACTTACCACGCAATTAGGAGGGGACCAGGGGCTGGCTGCTGCGAGTGTTATCACCAGCACGCTGTTTTCGTTAGTTGCACTAACCATTATTCTGATGTGGTTTTAACCTAACAATTTGTTGTTCTTTATCAAATAAAATAACCTGCACCCGATCCTGTCACGTCAGCTTTTGTGAAACGGATGATCAGGGTTGTAGAGCCATTTTCTTTAGTAACATCAATTTTAGCCTTAAGCTGCATGGCCAGGATATTTGTTAATTTAGCTTCAAATGATTTTTCTTCTGAAAATGCATCTTTTTCAAAGAAATTGTCACCAACATCATTGATGGTAATAAATAGTTCTACTTTGGGCAGGCTGGTCAGATCTGATTTAATTGAAACCGAATAATTTTCGCTAAGTCTGGCTTTGATTAATCCAATAATTTCATTGCAGATAAGGCCGAGGGGAATAGCCTGGTTTATATTAATAAAAAGTTCATCAACATCTATCTTTACCATAGACTCGCCAGTATCAAAATAGTTTAATCCATGGTCAAACAAGCTCCAAAGAAGCTTCTCAACGGGAATTCTTTTTAAATCCTGCTGATTAAGAATCAGGTCATGTACCTTTGCAATGGTCCGTATTCTTTTTTGCGTGTTTGTCAGAAGTAGTTGTTGTTGATGGTCCTTAACTTCATTGGCCTGCAACTGGATCAGGCTAATGATAAAGGCCAGGTTATTTTTTACCCGGTGGTGAAGCTCCGTTAGCAGGATCTTGTTCAATTCTACCTGCTCCGTATTATCAATCACTTGGATAAAAATACCATACACCAAATCGCTGTCATCCATTAGGGGATAACAGGAAAGACTTACATGCAGGTTTTTATACGTATCACTTTGATTAATGTCCAAAGACATCTCTTTACAGTGATATGCGTTACCAGTAGCGAAAACATCATCCAGGATCTTGATAAAGCCCTGCCCGGCCAATTCCGGTGAGACATCTTTGACTGCCCGGTCCAGGATGCTACACCCGTTAATCAGTTCCTCGTAGGCCCTATTGGTGTACGTATAAATGTGATCAGGTCCTTCCAGAATACATACAGGAGATGGACAATCTGCAAATAGTTTTTCGGGTTTTAAAAGCCTCATTTTGTTTTAAAAAAGTGTATAAATCGACAGAAACCACCATCTAACGGTGTTTAAAACAAATTCAATATTTGAAGATAATGATATATAATCATCAAGGTTAGGAATGTTTAAAATAAATTAATTAATAAATTCGCAGAGATTTGTTATCCTGTGATAACTATGCATCAAGAAGAGAGCTCATGGACAAGAAATATAACATTTTTCGCAAATTTCTCGATCAACTTTGGAAAGAATTTGGGCAGAATAAGAAAAATCAGCCGAAAATAAATCAGTCCGCCGTGATTTTATCAACCCGGGACAATAGTCAGGAGCCTGATCTTATCAGGGAAGGGATGAAGGAAACCCATGAAGTTATCATCAGAGAATTTTATTACCGTTGCCGCCGGAACTAACCTGACAAAGGTTACTTTTCACATCCTACTTCTCGCTTTTCAGAGCTTTCTCCCTCAGGCTCTTATAAACTTTCTCCGCTATGGCTTTTCCCACAATCGGTTCAAGCTGACTCCGTTCAGCCTCGGATACCTGCCTGGCAGAGCCGAAATGTGTTAATAATTTTGTAACGCTCTTCTCACCTACCCCGGCAATATCCTGCAGCTCGCTTTTAAAAGTACGCTTGCTTCTCTTTTGGCGGTGGAAAGTGATGGCAAAACGGTGAGCCTCGTCTCGTAGCCGCTGTAGTAGCTTCAGGCTCGATGATGTCTTTGGAATCATAACAGGTTCCGATTCTCCGGGTAAATAAACTTCTTCAAGTCTTTTGGCAAGTCCGATGAGGGTAGCTTGTCCAAAAAAACCGATATCCTTCAAAACAGCAACGGCACTTGAAAGCTGGCCTTTGCCGCCGTCAACGATGATCATGTCGGGAATGTGCTGTTTTTCTTTCATAAGGCGTGAATAGCGCCTTCGGATGACCTCCCTCATGGAAGCAAAATCGTCGGGCCCGGTAACGGTATTAATGTTGTATCGCTTATACTCGCTCTTTCGGGGCTGACCATCTACGAAACAGACCAAAGAAGCTACTGTATCGGTTCCCTGTAGATTGGAGATGTCAAAGCATTCAATGCGGCGTGGCGGTTGTTTAAGGCGAAGATCGCGCTGCAGGCATTTTACCGAATGGGGTATCCGGTCCGTTTCAGCTTTCTGCTTCTGAACTTTCGCCTCTCCCAACAGGAGTTTTGCATTAGACAGCGCCATACGGACAAACTGAGCTTTTTCACCTATTTTCGGCTGGATTATGGGCACCTTCTTATGGTGTTCCTCAGCGAGAAACTCCAATAAAGGCTCGTCATCCTCCAACACATCACTAATATGAACTTCATCAGGACTCGTTCCGGCAACCGCGCTGGTATAATAATCTTCTATAAAAGTCTGCAAGATCTCTGCATTCTGTCTGCCCTCAATGTTTTTCAGCAAACGGTGATATCTTCCTAATAGCTTACCGTCACGAATTTTAAATAATACACCACAGGCCAGGTTTTCCTCTTCATCCACTTCAAGGCCAAATACGTCACGATCTATAGCATCATTCGTAATAATTTTCATCTTCTGGCTGTACTTATTCAATGAATTAATACCATCACGAAGCTGCGCCGCTTTCTCATATTCCATAGACTGGGAAGCCATGAGCATTTCTTCTTTCAAGTCACGGATAAGGCCATCAGTCTTACCATTCAGAAGTCGTTTAACCTTTTCAACAATATCACGGTAAAGCTCAGCGTCCATTTCTTCGGAACAGTTTTCGAAATAGTCTTCAAAGCATTTGCCCCATTTCGGCATACCACGGGAATGGTCGATCATGCGTGGGGTAACGGCACACGTGCAAAGGCCGAATGTCTGACGAATAGTCTCCAGCATTTGCCTCATTTTACCCGCATGGTCATACGGGCCGAAATATCGGCTACCATCCCTGATAATTGTTCTCGTCGGGAACACCCTTGGGCGATCCTCGTTGGTCACGCAAATGTAAGGATAAGATTTGTCATCCTTAAGATTGATGTTATACCGAGGCTGATGCTGTTTGATCAGGTTATTTTCCAGAATAAGAGCTTCTGCTTCAGAATCGGTGGTAATGACTTCTACATCGGCAATACGATTCACCAATGCTTGAATTTTACCAGAAAAAGGCCTTGATTCCTGAAAGTAAGAACGCACCCTGTTCCTCAGCCGTTTGGCCTTGCCGATATAAAGAATACTGTTCCCGGTATCTTTGAACAGATAGACTCCGGGTTGAAACGGTAGATGATCAAGTTTATAGGTAAGGTTTTCGTTCATTCTGTTGCCTTATGGGGCCTGAAGTTGTTACCGTTCAGATTTTATTATTTTGACGCTGTGGAAAATTGTCAATCCTCTTTGCATAATTGTGATAACTTAATGAAACGTATTTAAACAATTCAGATTGGATAACTTCTCTTTATACTGGCGCTGTGCCTAAAGTTGTCAAATCTTTTGCATCCCAGGGCATTTTGCATTGTGACAATTTAATAAAACATATTGAACGATTAAGATTTCACAACTTTTATCTATGAATATCCCTGTAATTTACGAAGATAACCACTTGTTAGTTGTGGATAAACCGGTCAACATGCCGTCTCAAAGGGACGAGTCAAACGACCTTGATCTGCAAAGCCGTTTAAAAACGTACTTAAAGGAAAAGCACGATAAACCCGGTAATGTATTTCTTGCTCTTGTTCAACGGTTAGACCGGCCCGTAAGCGGGGTGATGGTTTTGGCCAGAACATCCAAAGCAGCATCCAGACTTTCCGATCAAATCAGGGACCGTACCTTTTCAAAAAGATATCAGGCTGTGGTCATCGGTAAGTGTCCGGCAAAAGGCACATTGGTCGACCATCTGGTAAAAGATACCAAAACGAATATCACTACTGTAGTTCCGGCATCATCAAAATACGGGAAAGAAGCTGTCCTTAATTTCACAAGGCTCGGTTATAAAAACGGTTGCAGCCTGGTGGATATTGAACTGATCACAGGCCGGCCTCACCAGGTCCGTGTCCAATTCGCTAAAGCAGATTTTCCGCTGTGGGGCGATAAAAAGTACGGAGAGACCGTTACCCTTCCGGAAAAGTTCCAAACTCGCCAGAAGGGAAGTATGGCGTTAAGGGCGGTTGAAATAAGTTTCCTTCACCCTACAAAGAACGAACCCATAAAGTTTGAAGTGGAGAGGCCTATGTTTGAGCCCTGGAGTTATTTTCTGTGAGTAATCAACAAAGCCAGAACAAATTTAAAGCGCTTTATTTACTACATATTTCTTAAACCAAAGCGGATAAGTATTTACCTGTGGGTAACCGATTCCATCATATTTCTTTTCCAGAATTACAAAGTTTCTTTTTTTTGAATTGTCAAAAATATAAGCCCGGTCAGCTTCACGAAGAGCATCCAATAACAAATTCAGGCTTCGGTGATATCTTGTTATAATTTTTTCTCTGGAAACAGGATGCCCGCCCTGATTTACCCTGTTTTCAACCCGCTTCACATTAATATACTCATCTTCGGTCGCCATATAATAAAGGTAAGTTATATAGCCGGCTTCTTTTGCTTGCTTTAAAAAATTTACCTTGCTGACGTGGGACATAACCGTTTCAAAACTGAAGGCTATCTTTTTCTTAAGCAACCGGTATCGAAGGAAATCTGAAATAAGGGCCGTGCCGTATGAACCAAGGTTTTCAGTATCGCTAACCAGGATATTTTCAATTACCCTGATTTTAAGTTCGGCGTTCCCTTTTTCCACCCTTGATTTGAGATCCGTTTCCCGCATGGTTTCATCCCAATCCTCTTGTGTAATATTATGCAAAGAAAACCGCTTTAAATCGATAAAACCCGATTGCTGAAGTTCAGCCAATACTATATCAGCATTAACTACTGAGCCTAATGGAATATGCTGGCCCTGCAATTCTGCTATTAAATTACTTTTCCCCGAACCATTCGGCCCGGCAAACATTCGCAATCTTGGAGCAGGCATTTATCTAAAGGAAATGGGTTTTGCAGGCTCTAATGTTCTTTTCTGGTCCAGTTTTTTTACAACAAATTCGTTACCAGATGGATCCATGCGAATGATCTTATTGTTTTTCACCAATACGGTATCCAACCCCAATGCCTTATTGGTCCTGATAGCGCGCCTTGAAGAACGGGTCATTGCCTTATTTAAAGTTTTTACAGTAATTCTTTCGCCTTTTTTCATGTCATGCTAATTTCGTTCATAATTCATAATGGTAACGTAGTTACTATTATCGTTATTAAAAAACAAAATAAATATGCTATTTCACATTCAATCATACCTGGAAAAACTCTCCAACGCCCGTCCTTTCGTCTCCGCAATTCCACTTCGCTTGTGTGAAGGGGTAGGGTCCTCATTCCCATTGCCCTCCGTCCCCGCGCTCAGCGCCCTTCGTCTCTCTTCGTTCTCTATATCTCCATACCTCAATCCTAAGATACCCCAGCCAAACCAAACGGCCAACACCAGCAAAACATACCGCCGGAGGCATTGCAAGGGCTGAATCCCCGGGTGCAAGATCGTAAAACGTGGACGCTTTCACGGATCAGAAATATCCTTCTATTGGACTACCACATGGTCCGGACCAACCATTTCAATTCGCTTCATAAACTCCTCGGGGTTCAGGAAACCTACCACCCGGGCATCGCGGACCTCCTCTCCCGATTCGTTAATGAAGACGATTGAAGGAACACCCGCTACGCTGTATTCTCTGCGGAGATGCTCTGATTCCGGTGAACCAAAGTGGGTCAGGTCAACTTTTAGCTTTACCATATCGTCGGTTGCATTAATAACGGACGGGTCGGTAAAGGTCATCCGATCGAGCTCCAGGCAGGGAATGCACCAGTCGGCGTAAAAATCCATAAGTATAGGCTTTCCTTGTTGCACGGCTTCTTCAAATCGCTGGTCACTATATTCTTCCCAAACCATGCTTTCTTTTTGCAGGTTAAGGGTGAACAACATGCCAAAAACTACAGCTCCGGCACCGATGGCGTATTTCACACGTGTAAAGATGGGTTTTCCCTTGCCGTCTTTATCGATGAACCCGAGGTAAAACCCTCCCAGCACAAGTGTCACAGGTATCACGTACAAAACGTATTGCGGATAAAGGGCCAGGCCAATGTAGAAAAATGCCAGACCGATCAGGATCACACCAAAGACTTTCTTGACCCAAACCATCCACAGCCCTGATTTTGGCATTTTCTGAATGAGCCCGGTGAAGGTACCTAAAACAAGATAAGGCAAACCAAGGCCGAGGGATAGAATGAAAAATGCCCAGAAACCAAATACAGGATCACCCTGCGTTCCTACAAATGCCAGAAGCGCAATAATGGGAGGACCTATGCAGGGAGCCGCAAAAATCCCCACCACAAGGCCGGATATATAGGTGCCGAAAAAGCCGGTGGAGTTGCTGCTGCCAAGCCTTTTAGTAATCCAGTACGGCATTTGGAGTTCATAAAGACCGAACATGCTCAATGCCAATCCCAAAAATAGAATTCCGATGGCCGCCAATATAGCCGGACTTTGCAGCCAGGCACCGAATAGTCCCCCACTGAAAGCCGCCGCTACTCCAAGGCCGCTGTACATGGTCGCGATCCCGAGAACATACAACAGGGCTTTTGAAAAGATCACCCCGCCGCGCTTTTCGGTTTGAGAACCAAAAATGGAAACCGTTACGGATAGCATCGGGTACACGCAAGGTGTCAGGTTCAATGCCAAACCTATTAGAAATATGGCCAAAAAAGCAACTAAGCCGCCCCCATTTTCGAATATAGCAGCAATATCGTTTCCTGTACCTATGCCGCCGGATGATGGCCCACTGATACTGGCTTCATATTTATTAAAAAGTTCATCGTTCCTGCTTTCCGGCCCGGCATCATCAGCGGCTACAGTGACAGGGATACGTATGGAAACATCGGCCGGGGCCAGGCAGGTCTGATCATCACAAGCCTGGACTCTCAGGCTGCCTTCAATGAGATGCTCGCCAGGCTCCAGAGACGATGACGCCCTGAAGGCAACAAATATGGCAACCTCTTCTTCATAGACTAGCAATTCTTCGCCATCGGCAAAAGCAAATTCATAGCTATCGGGCTCCGGGTAACGAATATCGGCAATAATAAACTCATCGTGCGGCTCAAGGGCCAGTTCTGTCCCTATCAGATAATCCAGGCTGGGCTGATTGGCATTGACATGCCAACTATCCTCAATATTCAAAATAACGGCAGCCTTAAACTCACTGCCGGCTTTCACCTTATCGACCGATAGCTTGGTCCCCGTAACCACCCGGTCGGCGCTTGACATGGGTTGGGCTGCTGCTGCCTGGATAAAAAATATCTGAAGGAGCAGGAATATACCCGCCACAATACCGGTTCGTGAGAAGAGATGCATAATGAGTGTATGGTCCTAAATTATGGTATTCCTTTTTGGATAAACCGGGCCGGCATTTTTTTGCCAAAAGCTACCGGCAACTATTTATAGCTCTTTGTAATCCTCGAAACTCTGGTCCTTGTACGCATCAGATCCTACAAAAACCAATATATCCTGAAAAACATCCTTTTCGATAAATCCAGGCTGTGAACCAAAAGGATTGCCGGTTTCATCTACAAAAACAACCGTCGGGTAAGAAGTCACGCCAAAAGCCAGGGCCAGCTCGGATTCTTTATACGTTTCCCCGTTGAAGGTCACTTCTTTGTCCGACTCAGCATTAAGCCTGACCGGATAATAATAATCGCTGAATGTTCCAATGATATCATCTTTGCTATACACTTCGCGGTCCATCCTGCGGCATATACTGCACCAGTCGGTATAGACGGCTATAACTATTTTCTTATTTTCAGCTTCGGCCTTCTCCTGGGCTTCCTCAATGCTGTACCAGACACCCTCTACAACGTTTTCATTTTGTTCTGCACTTTCAGTGTCTGAAGTGCTTTCGGCGGAACACCCTGCAAGCAAGGCAAAGGCTGAAGCAAATAGTATCGTTATAAATACAGGCATATGAACTTTATTCATGATGGTAAATTTTGAATATTTATGAATACCGAAGCAATGATCATAACGTGATGATTTTATTTTATAATATAAAATATTCTATAGATTTCTTCCACACATCACTTTGGACATGAACTCGTATTGTTCAACAGGTTTATAAGGCTTAATGCCTGAGTTCGGTTAAAAAATTACTTTATTGAGGCCAGGCAATAAACGTTCAACCCTTTCAGGGTTGCTTACAATTTATCATTGCACCCCCGGATTTCATCCGGCACACTGGATATTAAAGCCTTTCAGGCTTAGACTGAGATATAATTTCGTTCTGGAATTGATTACAATGAAAGGAAACCCCGACAGGGGTTTCAACTATGCATAGGGGGGTGTCTCAAAAACCCATAACTGCTCCGCTAAGCGTGGACGCTTGCCTCAGCAGTTTTTTGATACAGCCCGCAGCCGCCTTTTGATACAGCCACTTCAAGACACCCGCATAGGTTGCAAAGCCCCCCACCTTCCACCTTGGTGATCTTCGTGCCCTTCGTGGTTAAATAGGCTTTCGATAAAGTTTAGGTTACTACTCAATTTTAATTACCTTTATCTAAATTCTATTTTATCACCAATTCCGAAAACCCTTGCGAACGCCTTACTTCCTGATCGATAAAACAAAAATGGTCAATAACATTCAGGCCATGACGGACCGCGCCAGTCAGGCGGGGGTGAATTTTCGCCCGCATGTCAAAACCCATAAAACACTGGAAGCGGCTTTACTTCAGGTTAAAGGTAATTTTGGGGGCATCACGGTATCAACCATGGCAGAAGCCTTTTTTTACGCTGATGCCGGATTTCGCGATATCACCTATGCTTTTCCGATTACAGCGGATAAATTCCCGGATGTACAGGAGCTCGGCCGCCGCACCGACCATTTCCATATTCTGCTTGATCATCGCGACACCCTGAAACAGCTGGAAGATTACGCCGCCGAAAACCATTGCCGGTTTTCGGCCTTTCTTAAGGTAGATACCGGATCTTCCCGGGCAGGCATCAACCCTAATGACGTAAATAGCCTATCTCTTGCCGAAGCGATCAGTACATCCAAATCTGTTGATTTCATGGGTATTCTGGCCCACGCGGGCCATACTTATCAGAGCAAAAACATAGAAGAAGTAAAAGAACGCGCCCTGAAGGAAGCACGATTAATGGAATCTTTCGCAACGGAATTGGAAGAAAAAGGCATCCCCTGCCCGGTTATCAGTGTGGGTTCAACACCCGGTAACGTACACGGTACCTGCTACGAAAAGATCAATGAGATCCGGCCGGGCAATTACGTTTTTTTTGATAAAATGCAGGCCGATATCCACTCATGCACGCTCGATGAGGTGGCCTGTTTTGTGATGGCCAGAGTAATAGGCCATTACCCAGACCGTAACCGCCTGCTCATAGATGCCGGTGCGCTTGCGCTTTCCAAAGACCAGGGCGCGGTCCATATGACTAATGAAATCATCTACGGCCATATCGTGGACCACCCGGAATTGAAGATCATCGGGCTCTCCCAGGAACATGGCGTGGCCGAACAAAAATCACCTATTGATTACAGCCGGTACCCGATAGGCAGCCTGCTGAAAGTCATCCCCAACCATTCTTGCCTGACCGCAGCCTTATTCCCCGAATACCAGATCGAAGAAAACGGCAAAATCGTTGACGTATGGAAACCGGTACGGGGATGGTAGGGTTAGTTTCTGGTTTGTAGTTTTTAGTTTAAAGTTTACAGTTTTTAGTTTAGAGTTTTTAGTTTAGAGTTTGGAGTTAGTTCAACCAACAACAGCGAAGAGTACAAACCACAACCAACAACCAACAACAGCATAGCGTACAACCCACCACCCACAACCAACAGCAGCATAGCGTACAAACATTTGAAATACGATTACATTATTGCAGGTGGAGGGTGCGCCGGGCTAAGCATGGCCTGGCATTTGCTGCATTATGGGCCGAAGGATAAAAAAACGCTGTTCATCGACCCGGACCTTTCCCCATCCAACACGAAGACATGGTGCTTTTGGGGCATGGATGAAATTCCTTTCGTCCAATTGGTTTACAAAACCTGGAACAGCATGGCAATTGAAGCAAACGGTGTAATCCTGGATGGTGCCTTAAAAAAATCCCCCTACCATTGCATCCGGGAAGTTGATTATAAAAAACACATTCTCGATGTACTTCAAAAATCCGAATCTATTGATCTTCTTGAAGCCCGGGTAAAAGAAATCCACCCGTCAAGGGAACCGGGAGTCATTACCGATAACGGTAGCTTCAAATGCGACTACGCATTTCAAAGCTGCTTTCATAACAAGGATATCTACGCCCAGTCCAGATTTAAGCTGAAACAGCACTTTGTTGGCTGGGAGATCAAAACAAACAAAAACTGCTTTGGTCCCGAAAAGATCACCTTGATGGATTTCAATACATCCCAAAAAGAAGGCGTTACCTTTTTCTACACACTGCCGTTCAGTAAGCGCCATGCCATCGTAGAATACACCCTGTTCACGGAACATTTGCTCGATAAACAGGATTATGAGAGGGCATTAAAGAATTACATGCGGGATAAGCTCAATCTTGCTGATCCTGAGTACGAGCTGATGCGTTCGGAACAAGGCTGCATCCCAATGGTGGAAAAAGCCTTTAGGCCTGGTTTTGGGGAAAACGTAATGAACCTGGGAGCAGCCGGCGGAATAACCAAGCCCAGTACCGGCTACACCTTCACCCGGACCCAGCAGCAATGCCGCCAGATTGCGGAAAGCCTCCGTAAAAAGGGGAAACCGGAAGTCCGCAATCCCTCCTCCTTCCGTTTCCGCGTTTACGACATTATGCTCCTCCAAATAATCCGTGACCACCCCAATGATGCCGCAGAAGCTTTTTACCGCCTTTTCAGGGACAATGACTTCGAAACCCTACTTCAATTCCTGGACGAAAAAACCAACCTCTCTCAGGAGCTAGGGATATTTACCACCGTACCCTACTACCCTTTCTTGCGGGCCCTCTACAAAACAAAAGGACTGATTTGGAGTGGCGCGTAGGTTGATTGTAACAGCTAGTAGTCACTAATCTCTACAACAGCCTCTCCATTTTCAATAAGGTCCTTAACTTTCAATATAGTCTTCAAAAGTATTGCTTTCATTTCTGCATTCGAGGTATTTCCGCAAGTAACCCAAATTAATTGAGGAGGCATTCCATGTTGTTCAATCAATCTCAAGAAATCATCGTCTTTTGACATGATAACATAACCATTGTGCTTTGCATACAAATAAATTTCTTTGTCTTCAGCAGCATTAAGTTTGACAGAACGAGTTGAAATGGCTTTTATATTCCCAAATGATTTGTTAATCCAGGCAGCAATTGAGGGGGAAAGTTGGGCATCTATGAGAACCTTCACGCAGCAACTACGGGATGATCCAACTTGCCTCTGGCATATAACAATGCGGCCTTTATATCATCGGATTCCAAATCCGGATGCTCCTCTAAAATTTCACCCTGCGAAAGCCCTGCAGCAAGTAAATCCAGCACATCTATAACACGAATGCGCATTCCGCGAATACACGGCCTGCCGCCACATTGATTTGGGTTTACTGTGATTCGTTCTTTTAGCTCATTCATAATGTAACTGATTAATTTAACTAAACAACGAAAGTAACTATTCTGTATTACAAATCATATAGCACCCTCTTTTAATATTACCCAGAAATGCCATTGAAACAATTCTTCGGATTTGTGCCTGTCCTCTTCCGTCAAAAAGGCACTTTTTCAACTGCCGACAAATGCAAAAGCGAAGCGTACATACCTACAACCCCTGGGCCATATCCGTTGCCGCCGGGGCGTAGTCTTCCTGGAAAAACTCAAAATAAACTTTATCCCCCATCCGCTCAAGGACACCCACTTCCGCGATCACATCCTGATAGGTTTCGTAGCAAAGCAGGGCCTGGCGGCTTTTTTCTATATCCAGTTCATCGACGGATATCACGCAATCGATTTCTTTTTCTGTTGATGTGCTGAGCTTGAACTTTGTATCGGGTAAATCGGATTCAGCCAAAGTGAACAGGGCGAGGCGTTTCAGGGCGGCATTCCCTTCTTCCCGCATTTCGCAATATACCCTTTTCACCACGGCATGAGATACCAGATGATCATGAAAACCGCTGACGCCATGTACAGCGTAGGTTACCAAAATATCAGGCTGGATTTTATGAATGTGATTTCTAATGACCTCTTCAATTTCTATGGGATCTATTTCTTTAAGTCCGCTGTCGGGTAAATCCAGGACCGTCATGCCGGTTAAATCCAGCACCTTTTCTACATTGAGCATTTCTTTATGCCGGACCTCCCCCATTTGCTCAATCGAAAGGTTGTAGCTAAAACGCTTTTTGGTTGCACCGCCTTTGGTGAGCGTGAGCAGGTAAACTTCATGGCCCGCCCTCAACTGGGATGTCATCGCTAAGGCCGGCCCGAAAGATTCATCATCGGGATGGGGAAATATGTATAGGATTTTCATAAAATATACTTGCTCATGCTCGTAATTCGTTACTATCTAAATTATTAAATAATCTTATTGAAAGATACTGAAACAATTATTAAAATAATGCGTAATCATTGCAAGACGATGTTTAACTGCTTGACCTCAAGTTAACAATTGTTTAAAGGCCGTTGGGATATAAATAGTTCCTTCGGCCTTTTTTGATGCCCTTAAGCTAAATGTAGAATCCGAGCCGCATGATGCTGTACCTGTTATACGGGCTATTTCTTCCAGGACTTCCTTTGAACAACACCGTATCAACGCCGTATCAACACCATATCAACACCGTATATTTACGGTCTTGATACGGATTTGATACCTCTTTAATACGGTGTTCATTAGGAGGTGGTTCATAAGGTTTTAATCTTTAGATCATGGTGCATATTGGATTGAATATACAATCTGTTCAGCCTGAGAAGCCATTTAGCTATTGATATAAAAGACCTGACAGGTTTTTAAATCCTGTCAGGTCTGGAATCCATTACCAGCTCGAGGCTGGTATTAAGGCTGGCTTAAAAGGCAGCATCTTCCGTTAAGCGAGGTAACACAAAGTTGTCAAATCTTTCTCGTTGCCTGTCAATAAGTTATTAATATTCAAAACACGGGCTAGTTAGATTTGACAACTTTTGTGGCAATTACATCAGCAAATGAAATCTATTTGGGCAACTATAGACGAATACAAAAGCCGATCTTTTGTAAGATCAGGCATTTATTGCTGGTGTCGTCAATATTTTTTCCCATTGCTGTGCGATTTTCGAACAACGGAAGTCACTGTGAAGGGTGACCTTTGGCCGTCCATTTATTCGCCAGTTCTGTACACCGGCTTTTACCTCATCTTTATACACGGCATTTACAAGCTGGCCGTTTCGGCCTAATATTTCCGGTGTGGAACCCATATCATGGGCCAGGACGGGTGTTCCCACCGCGTTGGCCTCGGCAAATACTAGCCCGAAGGTCTCCCGGAAATTGGATTGGGGATAAAATACGCAAAGGGCATCACGCACATGGCGTATTACTTTGCCGTGAGACAATGCCCCCAAATTAATCACCCCTTCCATATCGGGGAAAGATTTCATCCACATGTAACCAGGGTTTGCAACGTACAGGCATAGCTCCGGAATAGATTTGCGTATATAAGAAAAAGTTTCCAAAACCTGCGGAAGTCCTTTGTGTGGCGAACTGAAGTAAACGAGCTTATTCCGATCAACCGGCCTTCCATCAGGCTTTAATTCGTCATCTACGGGGTTATAGATCCGGATAACCTTTGCCTGTTTCCTGTCGTAACTCCGATGGTCCTGATACTTTTTTATGAAGTCAATAACAGCTTTCTGGTGTGTATCGGATACTGTGATGATTGTCGTATCGGTTTTAAGAGCTATTTTATTTAGCTGTTTGTGATGTTTACCCGGGAAGCAATGCATCCACAGGTATAACCTGGAATAAGGATATTGTGACCGAACACGCGGTAAAACTTTATTGGACCGAATGACTATAACGCTGTCGACATCCTTGACCGGGCTGTTCGTTGAATTATAGGTAAATGGTATATACTTAATGCCATGTACATCTGTCATGGCAGCTTCCCGGCTTGCCTGGGCTATGGTAATCACATGATTTTTTGATAACGCTTTCGCAATCCGGACCACCGTAGCCTCGGTACCACCCATAGGTTCTTTATACAATGAACCAACCGTATAGGGTTTGGCCGATACGGGATCTATGAAAAGGATTTCTTTAAAGGCCATGATGTAACTTCAGAGAAGGCTTCTGATATTCAGATGATGTTATGTTAAACTCCTTCTACTGCTTTAAACGGATAGAACATATCAGCTGTCTTCCTGGTACAGGGGATATGCTCGTTGAATGTCAGCAAGGATGAATTACTGACCATATCTATTTCAACCCCTGATAGATCTACCTCAACCCTGGCTTTTTGCTTGAGTGTTTTTTTATCCATACTCTGCATAAAAAGTTTGTTTCGCCGCCAGGCTTCATCTCTGTCTTTTACTCTCCGTGTGGCTTTGTAATTGGTATCCGCTGAAACAGTCAGGGAATCATCCATTTCAATTTTGGTGAGCAGCGGTTCTTCAAGGAAATAGTACAAGTAGCCGCAACCGATAGTGCGGTTTCGCATCTCACGGTCTTCTTCCACGGAATCCAAAAAGCCTCCAACTTCCTCAAAAATGTTTTTTCTAAACATACCCGAGTTGATCAGGATCCAGTCACCCTCGGTTTTGGATGGAAACTGAAGCGTCGGGAAGAAATCATCGATCAGCGAGATCCTCTTGTTCATGATGTGAACGCTGCCGTCAAGTTTAATCATCTTATGGGCGCCCACTACCAGATCTACGCTCATCTGCTGGCCGTCCTGGTGCCCCTGGGTATTCCAATTCAGGATGGGATCAGCAATATGTCCGGCCATAGTAAGAGCACGAGCCTGCATCAGCGCCTTATGCTCCGAAGGAATATCGTCGGAATCGTGAAAGGTGATGGCATCGTAGTCTGAACACATCAGCGAGATGTTTTTAGCCTGGGCCGTTCCGGTATTCCCTCCCAGCTTGATGTAGCAAAAGTTCGGCTTGTCGAAATATTTCCTGGCAACTTCATAGCTCTGATCAAACGAGCCATCATCAACAACCGTAACGGTAACTTGGTCATATGACTGGTTTAAAGCACCCTTTATGGCTTTATCCAGGCAGTAATCACGATTATAGGTCGGAATGGTAATATTGACTTTAAACTTCATATCGCTTTCCCGTAAATAAATTCATAAGTGTTTTGGGTTTGCAGGTGGGTATAAAAGACGGCCATAAAAACAGGTGCCGCCAGGATACTCAGTATAGCAGGGACCAGAGCGTTAGAGAGCAAAAAAAGAATGCCGCTGATCAACATCATTAGGCTAAACATTAATCCGGGCACCAGGTCCTTCAGCGGACCTGCGATTTCAAACTTATTGGTCCTGTTAAATCCGAGGTTATCACGTATCAAATAGCGCATCCAGCTTCCGCTTCCTTCCCAAACCAGGCCTAGATGAACCATATACGCATACAATGCCTGCTTCAGGGATTTCCCTTTTTTATTGAAAGCAAACATGAAGAAGACCAGTTTGGTGATCAGATAGAACCAGATCGTTGTAACCCCGGCCATTGCTATGGGCATATGCAAAGGATGATGTTGTACCAATGTGGCTATGCTCGTTAATACCAAAGCCATAATCGGTATAAGCAGAAAGTTGACCCAAGCCGTTAATTGAGTAACAATGCCTGTTAACTGGCGGGTTGATAGATTTCTTTTAGACATTCCCAAAAAATTGAAAAAAGTCTGCGTATTGCCATAGGCCCATCGCTCACGTTGCTGTCTGAGTGATTTTAAATCGGTAGGCATGAGTCCTTTCCCCAGCGGTTTGGGAACATACACGCCCTGATAACCGGCTTCGTGCAACCGGAGGCCCAGGTCTACATCTTCGGTAATGGTGCGGTCTGACCATAAGCCAACTTCCAGAAGGGACTTTTTACGGATCACGCTCACTGTTCCGGTTGAAAGCACACAATTCAGGCAATTGGCCATATTCATGTATACCTGGAAGAAATGTTCGTATTCATCACTCAATCCGAGGTTTTTAGAGTGGGCGTTATAGTATGATTGAGGAAATTGCACCAGGGCAATACGCTCATCAGAAAAATACCCCAATGAAGTAGACAGCAACTCAGGGTGAACCTTATAATCGGCATCAATCACCAAAATAAATTCTGTTTCGGGGGAGCTGAGCTTATAGCATACATTGAGCGCGCCGGCCTTATAGCCCAGGAGATCATCTACATGGCTGAACCTGAACCGTGGACCGAGTCTTTCGCAATAATCCTGTACCGGAAGCCACACGTTCGGATTATGAGTATTATTATCCAGAACAATGACTTCATAATTTTCATAATCCAGTTCGACCAGTGCGTCAAGGGTTTTGCATACAAGCTCCGGAGGCTCATTGTGGGTGGGAATATGGATGGATACAAAAGGTTTATGATCCGGCTTCACTGTGGGAACCTTTTTCTCCGGCAGAGAAGCGGAGTAGAATTGTAGTCCGGTAACTATGGCAACGGCGCCAAAGTTCAGCAACAAAACAATACCCATAATAACTGGAATAAACAGCAGTACCAGCAGCGATACACACAGAAGCAAAGCCCACTTCACGTTGGGCTGGTCCAGCAATTGCCTGAAACCCCTCTCTGGTTTCGGCACAATTAGTTTGAGCTCGAGCTTCGAACGTCTCAGCATAATTTATCAGGAAGGCATCTTTCTATCCTTCTTATATTTTATTATTCTTCAATCAGTTGCGAATAGTTATACTAAAAACGCCAGAGGCTCCGGTAACATTTCAGGAAATGCAGGGTTTAAGAAAATCGAATGTTTTCACCTGATTATGTGTTGGTACATTATGCATAATAAAAAAGGATATAAACGAGTATTACTAAGTAACAACATATTCGTAGGCTAAAAATCATATGATATCATTCAAGATCATTCCACTAATTCTGTTTGCGGGGTTAACCTTAATAACCGGTCTGGCCCGGGAAACAGATGTAAACATTAATACTAAGAATAAATCTATGGAACAGGCAACTTTTGGTGCCGGATGTTTTTGGTGCGTAGAGGCAATATTCCTTCGTTTAAAGGGCGTAAAGGATGTCGTTTCCGGTTACTCCGGCGGGGAAGTAAATAACCCAACCTACCAGCAGGTAACCTCCGGTAATACCGGCCACGCAGAAGTAATTCAAGTAACTTACGACCCATCAGAGATCACCTATGAGCAATTATTGAATGTATTCTGGAGAACACATGACCCGACCACGCTGAACCGGCAAGGTGCCGACGTGGGAACTCAATATCGATCTGCTGTTTTTTATCATAATGAGGAGCAGAGAAAGATCGCGAAGCATTTCAAGGCCAGGCTAAACGAAGAAAAGATATATAACGCCTCTATTGTGACCGAAATAACACCCTTTGATACCTTTTACGAAGCCGAGGAATATCATCAAAACTATTTTGCCAAGAACCCCGAACAGGCATACTGCCAGGTGGTAATCGTACCGAAACTTGAGAAAATGGAAGTGCTTTTTAAGGAAAAGCTAAAGGCTCATTAACCCGCTCTGCCAAGCATCCACAGGTCTTTGAACGTGCATGAGTGGAGTAGAACTTCATAGGCGTTGATCCTCCGTTAAACGTGGACGTTTAACGGAGCGTGTACGGTACCCCGCTCAGTCAAGCGTCTGCGCTTGACGAGCTTGCACCCAGCAGCGCTAATGTAAGCAATATGCTCCTGGTAATATAAATGCTATGGACTTTGAACGTGCATGGATGAGTAGAACTCTCATGGCGTTGATCTTTCCCGCTTCGCTAAGCGTCTGCGCTTAGCGAACTTGCACTCTGTCGATCCGGTGTAAGTATTGAGCTCCTGGTAATATAAATGCTATGGTCCTTGAACGTGCATGAGTGGTTTATCGCTTGTGGGCGTTGATCCCTCGTTAAACGTGGACGTTTAACGGAGCGTTTGTATTCTCCTGATCCGCTAAGCGTCTGCGCTTAGCGAACTTGCATTCAGTCGAGCCGGTGTAATAATAAGCCCCTGGTAACATAAATGCTATGGTCTTTGAACGTGCATGGGTGGTTTATCGCTTGTGGGCGTTGATCCCTCGTTAAACGTGGACGTTTAACGAAGCATCGTTGCACACACATCCGCTCCGCCAAGCGTCTGCGCTTGGCGAACTTGCACCCAATCAAGCCGGTATAA
>JBBDMV010000054.1:0-5365 GCA_040878115.1 Balneolales bacterium | reverse complement strand
AGGTCGCTGCATAGGGTTATAATGATTCGGTGCTGCATTGCGGAAAACAGGAAAAAGGCTGTTTTTGAGGATAGGCTTATAGGGTAAAGCGAGGTTTAGCACCATGATCAGGATAAGTCGTTTTTCTTCTCTTCTTTTATGATGATCTCTAAATCCTGAATGTTCTCTGGCATGGCTTTAGAAATTATCTGCCAAATATTTTCGTAATCAATCCCGAAATATTCGTGGACTACAAAATTTTCTAAGGCCATACATTTGTTTCCAGGGCAATTCAGGATATTTAGTCTTAATACGATCCGGAACATTCTTTGAAGCTTCGCCGATAATTTCCAGATTTCGGATTACCGCATCGGTTTTAAGGTTGCTTGCTTTGAATTCATTAAAGGATAAATCTTCAATATACTCCTGTATCCGAAGCATAGAATCCAACATATCTTCCAGGTAGAACAGATAGTTGCGGCTTTTCTTTGTCATACAAATTTTGTCTGGCTCAGTATTTCTTCCTTAAGCTGTTTTTTTAAAGCATTGCGCGTTACCAAATCGACATGTCGATTTAGTTGGGATTCAAGAAATTCTTTTAGATCGAAAAATCCCCATCCTAATGGCTCTTGAAGCTCAATCAAAATATCTATATCACTAGCATCTGTTTGTTCACCCCTGGCAAATGATCCAAATACCCCTATCTCCTTGACTTTGTATTTTTCATATAAAGCAGGCTTGAGAGTTTTTAAATGTTGTTCGATATTTATATCAGCTTTCATAAGTGTATGATTTATTGGAATCTCTGTTTAATAACTTACTCAAAAGATAAGGTCCTTTACAAGTATTGGAAAAGCTAAGGTCATAAGCCTATTTTAAAATTATGATTACATAGTTGTTGGTCAATTCCCCATCAGCCTTTTGATTTCGGTCAAGAACAGGAGTGATTCTACGGGTGTCATACGATTTGGGTCACAGCCTTCTAGCTTGTTCTTCAGAGTTTCATACTTTGGGTCCAGTTGGGCCTGGAACAGGGACATCTGGGAAATTTCATCCTGTTTTTCCAGGTTTTGTGTGGCCTGTTGGCTTGCCTGTCTTTTTTTGGCAGCACCGTTTTCCAGCTTTCCATTGGAGTTGGTGATATCGAGGCTGTGCGATTCCAGGTTGGATAGGATTTCTTTAGCTCTTTCAATGACCAAAGGAGGCAGCCCAGCCATGCTCGCCACCTGAATGCCATAACTGTGATCGGCACCGCCTTTCGCCAGTTTCCGAAGGAAGATGACTTTATCCTCATGCTCTTTTACCTGCACGTTGTAATTTACGATGCGCTCGTACATGTTCTCGAGTTCATTAAGCTCATGATAATGTGTGGCAAAAAGCGTTTTGGCGGCAATGCCCGGCTGGTTATGTAGATATTCGGCCAGTGACCAGGCAATGCTGAGTCCGTCAAAAGTGCTGGTGCCGCGCCCAACTTCATCGAGCAAGATCAGTGATCGCGGACTGGCGTTGTTCAAAATATTGGCTGCTTCGTTCATCTCTACGAGGAACGTGCTTTCTCCGGCGGCAAGATTATCTGAAGCGCCTACGCGGGTGAATATCTTATCCACTACGCTGATCTCTGCCTCCTTCGCGGGGACAAAGCTTCCGGCCTGCGCCAGTAACACAATGAGTCCGGTTTGCCTAAGCACGATGCTTTTACCGGCCATGTTCGGTCCGGTAATGACCATAATTTGCAACTCTTGGTTATCCAGGTAAATATCGTTCGGGATAAACGGCTCGCCCTGGGGGAGGGACCGCTCAACCACCGGGTGCCGGCCGGCTTTGATATTGATGGCCGTGCCATCCGTAACCGTTGGCTTGCAGTAATTATAACGGCAGGCAATTTCGGCCAGGCCCTGCAGGCAATCCAGCTCCGCGATGGCCTGGGCATTATTTTGAATATCTTCGGCATACTCAGCCGTTTGGACCAGCAGTTCATTAAAGATCTCGGTTTCGAGGGTTTGCATTCGCTCTTCGGCCGAGAGGATTTTCTCTTCCACTTCCTTGAGCTCCGGTGTGATAAACCGTTCGGCATTGACCAGCGTCTGCTTTCTGATGAAATCATCCGGGACCTTGTTTTTATGCGTGTGGGTGACCTCAATGTAGTATCCGTAAACTCTGTTATACCCCATCTTGAGGGATGTGATCCCGGTTCTTTCAACAAGATCTTTCTGAATACCGGCAATATACTCTTTACCGTTCCGGGCGATGTCACGTATCTCAGCCAGATCAGCTGAGAACTCCTCCCGGATGAAACCTCCGTCACGAATGCTGGCCGGTGGGTCATCGATGATGGCTTTGCTGATGCGCTCCTGCAGTTCGATCAATGATTTGAGCCTTTCATTAATGCTGACCAAAAGCGGCTGGTCCTGGTTGGCAATGAGCAACTTAAGCCGGGGGATCTGGGCCAGTGATAGCTTTAACTGGACCAGATCACGGGCATTGGCACGGCCAATGCATATCCTGGAAATCAGTCGCTCCAGGTCCCCTATCTGGCCGAGTTCTTCACGGGCTTTTTGGCGCAGGTCATGATGGGTGTTTAATATCTCAACAGCATTCAGCCTGGCGGTGATGTGGCGCAAATTTTTCAACGGACGCATTACCTGATTGCGCAATAGTCGTCCACCCATGGCTGTGCAGGTATCATCCAGGATAGAGATCAGCGTACCTTCGGTGCCGCCTTGCTGCAAACTGGCGGTGAGTTCAAGGTTACGCTTGGTGGCCTGATCGAGCATCATGTAACCGGTATTCTCAAAGGCCTGCAAGCGTCTGAGCTGGCCCAAAGAAGCTTTCTGGTTTTCCTTGACATAATGAAGTAAGGACCCTGCAGCCACATGGGCTACTGAAAATTCATCAACGCCAAACCCTTTAAGAGAATGGGTCTTAAAATGGTCCAGTAAAAGCTTATATCCGTAATCACCCTCGTATATCCAATCATCCTGATGGGTGGTCACATAGTGGTTAAAATCTTCAGGGATGTCTCCTTTCATCTTTTTGGGAAGCAGCAGTTCCGCAGGATTAATTGAAGCCAGCAAACTTGCCAGTTCGGTCCGGTCGATTTGGCAGATGGCGAATTCACCGGTAGAAACATCCGAGAAGGCGATCCCGGCTGTGCTCCCGGCTAGAAAAACCGCGCATATATAATTATTACGTTTTTGATCTAATACCTTATCGGACATCGTAACGCCCGGGGTAACAATTTCGGTGATCTCTCTGCTAACGATCTTTTTGCCGGCCGCTTTAGCCTGGGCAGGGTCTTCGGTTTGATCACATACGGCTACCCGGTGGCCGCGCCGGATCAGTTTAGGCAGATAACTTTCCAGGGAATGATAGGGGAATCCGGCCAAAGGGGTTAGGTCGCCCCCGTTATTTCTTTTAGTAAGGGTGATTCCGAGTTCTTTGCTGACCAGAATAGCATCATCAGAGAAGGTTTCATAAAAATCACCCACCCTGAACAAGAGAATGGTGCCGGGATGACGCCCTTTTATCTGTTCGTACTGGGACATTAAGGGGGTTTGTGTTTTTTTTTTACTCATGCCGAACTTGAGAGAAGGTAATTGTCTTTGTTGATATTGAGCTGGATTGAAGATATTATGTTTGGTTAAGGTACTATATTGCAATCAAAATTGAGAATTACAATTACCGAAATTATAACGGCCTAATAGTGGTGTTACAAGATGATGTTCTGGAAGTTGTTTTTCCGTATGATTTATGAAAAGGATGTGTTCATAAATGCTTCGGCCATTACGTTCAACCTATTTATTTTCTTCATTCCTTTTCTGTTGATCTTATTCTCCATCGTGGGTTTCATGTTATCTTATGATGAGGCCGTGATAGAATTAAACCGTTATGTCAAAGAGTTTTTCCCGGCGCGTTTTAACGCGGCGGAAGGCGGCGTGACGCACAACACAGAAACGATTAACTCGCTGTTGCAGCCGATTGTTGAGAGGCGGCGGGTTTTTGGGTTGTATGGTTTTGGGATTATGACTTTAACTTCTCTGGCCCTATTTGGTTGTCTTAAACATGTTCTTTTTTTGGTGTTTGATATTGAAGATCGTGTGCATCCGGTTAAGGAGGTTGTTTATAACTTTTTTGCTTTTGGGTTGGTTGGCGGTATTTTTGTTTCCTTTAGCTTGTCTTTTTCTATTATAGCCGTTTTTACCTTTAACGAAGTAGCCGTTCCCTTTACCGAGTATGTGATTGAAGTGGGTTGGTTGGTCGACATGATTACCCAGATTATCCCCATGCTCTTTACGTTTGTATTATTTTTAATAATTTTTCGTTATCTAAGCGAGAAGAAAATTAGTGTGAAGGTATCTGTAATAGGGGCATTGTGCTATACCGTTCTTTTCGAAACCGCCCGACTGGGTGTCGGTGTGTATTTTGATTATGCTCTTAAAGCCTATGAGCACGTTTATCAAAGCTATGCCATTTTTATAATCCTGAGTATCTGGGCTTTTTATTCGGCCATCTTGTTTGTTATTTCCTGCATTTTTGCGAAGGCATATCAGGATTCATATTATTTGAAATATAAGGACCTAAATACTGCAAGTGGCGTTATCAATGAGCTTAACTAGCCCGGATATTCTGTAAATCTTATATTCTTTGAAGTTAGACAGCAGCTATTTTTTAAATACCGATGTTGTGGGTATATCACGTGATCTGATCGGGAAGCTTTTATTCACGAGTCACAATGGGGTAGTAACCGGCGGGAAAATTGTAGAGACCGAAGCCTATGCAGGCGTCAGTGATAAAGCCTCACATGCGTGTGGCGGAAGGCGCACCAAACGGACAGAGATTATGTATGGCCGGGGAGGTATGAGTTACGTCTATCTTTGCTATGGTATCCATAATTTATTTAATGTAGTAACAGGTCCTGAAGATGTGCCTCATGCCATACTGGTCCGTGCTGTGGAACCTGTAGTTGGAATTGACCACATACTTGCCCGAAGAGGGCAATCTAAACTTAAGCGTAATACGTCAGGCGGACCCGGACTGGTTTGCCAGGCATTAGGAATACGGGGCCATCATAATGGGATTGATCTTAGGGGAGACACGATTTGGATTGAGGATACAGGGGAAAAAAATACTCCGGAAGCCATTAAAGCGGGGAAAAGAGTAGGTATCAATTATGCGGAGGAAGATGTTGATAACCCGTGGCGTTTCAGGATGCAGAATAGCGGCTATACGAGCCCTGCCAAATAGCCTGAGTTCGGTTAAGAAATGAATTTATTAAGACCAGGCAATATATGTTTAACCCTTTCAGGGTTGCTTACTAATTTATCATTGCACCGGGGCTGTATCAAAAGGTAATTGAAAAATATGGTGGCCTTACATTTTTAATCAT
>JBBDMV010000053.1:0-5474 GCA_040878115.1 Balneolales bacterium | reverse complement strand
ATTTGTGTTTATTACTTCATGCATGTAATGTACTTAGGAGCGGATGAGATTCCTCCACTACAGCCGCAAAACCGGCGGCCTCCGGTCGGAATGACGAGGTAATGGGTGGTGTTCGTTTAATAAATTAGGTAATGCTTTTTTGGTGATGACTTTTGATACAGCCCCCTATGGATATTAAAGCCTTTCAGGCTTAGGCAGGTAAATAATTAACATTTTTTTATATTTTATTGACAAAGCCTGTTTTAATTTGTTCTTTTATTTATAAAAGAAATAAAAGATTTGTAATTGTTTGTTAAAGGCGGTTATCTAATCAGCCCCTACTGCAAATGCAAATCCGATTTAAAGTAAGTCAACCTGTTAAAAACTTATATCTGAGGAGAAAAGGATGAAATATAAATTTCTACTAATAACATGCCTGTTTTTCGGCTTGGCGACCGCAGCGATGGCGCAAACCGGGACTGTGCAGGGGACAGTAATTGATGAAAACACGGGAGAGGAGCTCCCAGGTGTGAACATTGTTATTGCCGGTACCACGACGGGTACCACATCCAATATGTCGGGTGAATATAGCATCAATGTAAACGAGCCAGGTACAGATCTGGAATTTACATACGTAGGCTATATTCCTCAGGCCATCACGGTCACTCAGCAGCACATCGATGATGGACTGGATGTCAGCCTGGAATCCGATGTAGCCTTAATGGATGAAATGGTCGTAGTAGGTTTCGGTACACAGCGAAGAGGTGATGTTACCGGGGCCGTGAGTTCCATTTCACAGGCTGATATTGAAAGGCGCCCGATGACAAACACAGCACTTGGGATGCAGGGAATGAGTCCCGGTTTGACCATTCAGAACCAGGGCGGACAACCTGGTGAAGAAGATGCTGTCATACGGATTCGGGGAACGGGTACGCTGAACAATGCCAATCCATTAGTTCTGGTTGACGGCATCGAGCAGTCGCTTGCATCCGTAGAGTCTTCAAATATTGAGACGATCAGCGTACTGAAAGATGCAGCCTCCGCAGCTATATATGGTTCACGGGCGGCCAACGGGGTTATTCTAATTACGACCAAGCGGGGTACCGAATCCGGTGTTACCGTTAACTTCAACAGTTATACAGGAGTTCAAAATCAACTTTTCTTTGTGCAGGGAGCCTCAAAAGAAGATTGGATGATGATGGAAAATGAGGCACGTATTGCAACGGGAGCTGAACCTACATTTACCGAGGAGTACATGTCAAATGTTCTCGCCGGTACCAATCCTTTGGAATACCCATTTGCTGATTTTGAGGGAGGTGTATTTCGGGATAATGCTATGGAATACAATAATTCACTCTCGATAGCCACAGGTGGTGAGTCCGGAAGAATATATGCCGCTCTTAGCCATGCGGACACGGATGGTATCATGCAAAATTTCAACAACAAGCGGACTTCGCTGCGGATAAATAGCGACCTGTTTGTGACAGATGGTTTAACCTTTAAGGCAAATCTGCTCTACAGGAACCGTGATGTAAGTGGCCCAGGGTTTAGGGCCCAGCGAATCACTCAGGCCCTTCTGCACATGAACCGGGATATGATCATGAGTTATCCGGACGGACGGAATGCAACGGGTGACCTGATTGGTGGTGTATGGAATCCATATGTTATGGCAAATTCCGGTGAAACAAGCAGGCTAAGTGATGATATTGTAGGTACTGTTGGAATTGACTACCAGATCAATGATGTTCTTTCAATTGAAGGTGATGTCACTATGAACCGAACAACTACAGAAGAATCTATTTTTAGGGAAGATCGAAGTAATATGATTCACCCCCTTACCGGTGATGATGTAGCCGCAAGCACCTGGTTTTCTACAAACACACTAAATGAAGGCCGATACAACCGCAGAGAGCTGAGTCAGCGTTTATTTATGAATTATGCTGAGGATTTTGGAAACCACGGATTAAGTGGTATGGCCGGATATGAAGAGCTCCACACCCGGGCAACCCAGGCATCCGCCGCACGTTCCGGCTTTTTTAGTAATGATCTTCGGAATTTAAGTGCAGGTGATCCTGGTAACGAACAGACCTGTACTCAATTCAATGACCCAGGTAGCTATACCAGCGGGTGTTTTAATGACGAGTGGAGAGTCCGGTCTTTCTTCGGGCGGGCGAACTACGCGTATGACGACAGGTACTCTGTTCAGGCCAATGTCCGGTATGATGGTTCTTCCCGATTTGCGGAAGGCAACCGATGGGGCTTTTTCCCTTCATTTTCCGCCGGCTGGAGAATTTCCAGCGAAGAGTTCATGCAGGATGTCGATCTGTTTAGCAACCTGAGAGCGCGAGCTTCGTGGGGCCAGCTGGGTAATGAGCGGCAGGGTTCCAATGAAAGGACAGGCCTTAACTCTTACCTGAACAGCTATAACCTGGGCCTTTCATACCAGTTCGGTGATGGTGTAGTACCGGCTTCTGCAGTCACTTCGGCTGGTAACCCCGATATTGCCTGGGAGACCACAACGATGACTAATCTGGGCCTGGATATGGGTTTTCTGGATGATAGAATTGAAGTTATTGGCGAGTATTTCTGGAACTATACCAGCGACATTCTGCTGGTGTTACCTATACCCGCTACTGTGGGTGTGAGTGCTCCATATCAGAATGCGGCCGATGTATCCAACAACGGATGGGAACTAGCCGTTAATTACCACAGCGCTCCCAGTATGGATAGAGGATTTCAGTATTCAATTGGAGTGAACCTCTCTGATGCCGTCAATACTATTGAAAATTTGAGTGGACAAGGGCCATTCTATCCGGACGGATTTACCGTTTGGACTGAAGGCGAATCCATCAATTCACTGCGTGGGTACGCATCACCGGGTATTTACCGCAACCAGGAGGATCTTGACAAGTACCCTACTACATATAGTCCGAATGTTACTATCGGTGATCTGATATATGAAGATCTGGACGAAAGCGGTACTCTTAGTACCGCAATGTATCCGGAAGGAGATCATATAGTCATAGCAAACGAAGACCCCAGGTATGAGTTTGGTGTGAATTTTGATGCCTCCTACCGTGGCTTCGACTTCATCATGTTCTGGCAAGGTGTCGCACAGCAGCATCATATGCTTGATGGTGCTGTGGTTGAAGGGCCGAACAACCAGAACTTCATCGTTGACAAGTACGTCCAGGAAAGATATCATCCTGAACTAAACCCCGATGGAACGTGGCCAAGGGTGATGGTAGGATCACAAGACTGGAACAGGCGTGCGTCTGAATTCTGGCTTCAGGATACCAAGTATGCAAGATTGAAGAATATTCAGCTTGGCTACACCATTCCCCAACAGCTGGCCCAAAATCTACGGGTATTTGTATCAGGCAAAAACCTGGTTACACTGACCCCTACGGAGCTGTTTGATCCTGAGGCCCCAAGAGGAAGAAATCAATTTTATCCTCATTCGAAATCGGTAGAGATTGGACTGAACGTAACGTTTTAAAAATTTAATACATGAGATCTATTATGAAAAAGAACATAATTCTTAGTTTAATGATGTGTCCCATCATCCTTGTTGGATGTGATGGGTTGGATATTTCCCCGACAGGATCAGTTACGGAAGATTCATACTGGGAGCGGGACAATGATGTAGAATTGGCTGTCAATGCCGTTTATGGAGAAATGGATGGCCGGACGATGGGCCTGGATAATCGCACCGATATAGCCTATGCGCAGCTGCCGCCATTAGAGCCGTCAGAACCTACAGTTGAGGGCAACTGGAATAGATACTACAGAGGCATACGCAAGGCCAATGATGTGATTACAAACATCGACCAGGTTGAAGTTGTTGATTCGGACCTAGTGGAAAGGTTGGAGGCCGAAACGAGATTCCTTCGTGCCTACTACTACACGCAGCTTACCAGCTTGTGGGGTGATGTACCGTTTATTCTCGAACCTCTCGAAATTAATGACCATACCGCCCGTACAGACCGTGAAGAGATCGTTGATTTCATTATTGATGAACTCAATGGTATTATCGATGCGGGGTCCCTCGATGCAAGTTATAGCGGTGGGGATGTAGGCCGGGCGACACATGGTGCCGCGCAATCTCTGAAAGCGAGAGTCGCACTGCGTAACGAGCGGTGGGAAATTGCCCGTGATGCCGCACAATCGGTGATCGATAGCAAAGTCTATGAACTCTATCCAGACTACGAAGAGCTGTTCCATTATGAAGGCCAGAATTCAATAGAGGTGATCTTCGACAGGCAGTATACGGCTACAGGCGGCAACTATAGTGCTTTTGGCCTTTCAGCCTCATCTATTGGTGGCGGTTCAGGTATTGAGCCTATCCATAATCTCTACTTGAAGTACAGGCTTGATGACAGCGAATATGACATCGATGATTTTAATGAACCTGCTGATGCTTATGAAAACATGGACCCCCGTTGGGATTATTCGGTCTTTTATACCGGTCAGCCTATCGGCAATAGTATCTATGACTCCAGCCCGACAAGCTCAACTGCTGATCGGGTAGGCCAATCTGAGACAAGCACCGCACTCGGTTACAATATGAAGAAGTATATTGACTATGACAGTGACATCGAAAGTCCATCCACAGGATCTATTAATATGATCCACATACGGTACGCAGATGTTCTTCTGATGTATGCCGAGGCGAAAGTTCAGCTGGATGAGATCGATCCGACCGTTTACGAGGCGATTAATGAAGTACGGGAACGGCCATCTGTTGATCTGGACCCCATTACCCCTCTGACCCATCCAACCGCCGACGCCCTGATGGACTATCTGATGGATGAACGGGCCCGTGAATTTGCCTTTGAGGGCCTGCGCCTGTTCGATATACACCGGTGGGGGATCGGTGTAGAGGAAGTAGACGGAGACGTGTTCGGTACACATTTTCAAAGAGAAAATGGTGAGATTTATCTTCAGGATGCGGGTTATTCAAGAACGTTTGAAGATCATCACCATCTCTGGCCAATCCCTCAGCAAGAAGTGAACTCCAACGATTCGATAGATAACGAGGATAACAATCCTAATTATTAGATAGGTAGTTGATGGGTTGTTTGCCCTATTAACTAAAATATAAACACCTGTGAACTTTTTAAGTAAGTTCGCAGGTGTTTTTTTTGCAGGCAAGAAGAAAAGAAACATGCCCGTTGATGACATTCATTTCAGCGAGGCTGTATCAAAAGTCCATTGTTTTAAAATGGTCATCTAAAACATTTACCAGTACGGGCGAGACACCCGTAACGGCGGGGATTATACATGGGAGTAGTTTGGGTTTATGAGTTCACCCTTAACCACCCCCTGGCCCCCTCCTTAAAAAGGAGGGGGAAGTCTTTTATTTCTATGGCTTTACAAATTTCAGAGGGAATGAGTTTGAATTCAAAACATCAGAACGCACTCTTTACACTGGAAACTTACGTTCCCCTCCTTTTTAAGGAGGGGTCAGGGGTGGTTATCCTATGAACATGAGC